>CACZNZ010000228.1 GCA_902782625.1 uncultured Lachnospiraceae bacterium
ACTTTCCACTGGATCGATAAAGATACTTATTATCTTACAACGGTTGTAGAAGGAAGTACAAAGTATCTGGTGATCGGGGCAAACAGCCTTAATCTTGTCAGTGACCGGAATGTGGCAAGTCATATTCAGGTTGTTCCGGGAACCGGTATCCACGCTGGTGAGATTTGTCTCAAATCAGGGAATACTACAATTACCTACAGTGGTACCGTGGCAGGAGGCTTTTCTGTTAACGGTACGACTGGTAATGAATGGCTGAACTTTGTGGAACTGTCTGAAATGACGAAAGACTATTTCCTTACTTATTCAGCCAGCAAAGTCAGTGTTTCCGACCAGAAGAAAGTTACGAATGGATCCCGTGTTATAGTCTATACAAGAAGCTGGAATGAAAACAAGAAAAAATATGATTATTATGCAATCAGTTCCGATGGTTCTCTCGTGCCGGTGTATGAGAGCGGTGATTCCATTGAATGGGTAAGCGGACAGCTTAATACCCTGCTCTGGAACTTTGTGGAATACTACTGGGAAGGTACCACGGATCCTAACTATTACTATGAGCTCTACAATCAGTATTCGGAGAAATACATAGCTCCACAGGTCACGGGCGGACAAATCCTTGCGGATAAACCTATTGGTATCAACCTGAACGGAAGAAGGGACGGTAAATACTATTCCCCGATTATGGCATGGGATGAAGCTGATTATTCCTATGTAGGACTGAAGGTGGAAAATGGCCAGATTGTTGCCTGTCCGAAATCGGAATCCATGGATTTCTATTTTGCCGTAATGCAGGATCTGAATGTCGATGATGATCTGACAACAGTTCAGACAGTAGACAATACGCAGTATGGCATTACCATGAAGATCAAAAATTTTGGCACTCGTCCTGAGATGAGCAATTTCCTTGGGAGTGATACGGGCGGAGCTGTTACGACTCTTGTACAGGGACTGCTGTCACCTAAGCTGTCAGATGGGTATCCTACTGCTGCCGGTGGTTCTTTAGGGAAACTGTTTGCAGGAGCAAAGGAGGTAAATCACCTGTTCATTCAAAGCACCTATGGTGAGACGGGATACTTTGAGTACGACAGTGCACAGAATTTTGCCAGTCTCAATGGAAGAACCGGTGGAGATTTTACGGTATACAAAGAGCTTGGCTCCTATGATTCCGCTGGCGCGAGAAACACGTTAAAACATGGACAGTTCTTCCCGTTCAATGATCTGAAACCGGGAATCTTTACCTCGGTAAACGCGAAAAATCTCTATTCCACGGTTGGCCCGGAACTTTCGGACAGTGATCCCCGTAAATATGAGCAGATGTACTCCATAGAGCACGACGGCAAAAAAGCAGATACGTATTTCGGGTTAGAACTTGAAGCCAGCTTTACACAGACACCGAATGGCCTGGATGACTGGGGCCATGATATCATCTTTGAGTTTACCGGTGATGATGATTTCTGGCTGTATGTGGACGGAGATCTTGTCATCGATCTGGGTGGTATCCACAGTGCGGTACCGGGCAGTGTCAATTTCCGGACCGGTGATGTAAACGTTAACGGGAAAAAGACAACACTGCGGAAATTATTTGAACAGAACTACAGGGCAAAAAATCCTTATGCGACAGAAATCGATGTCACCAATTATCTGAATGAGAAGTTTAAAGATGGCGGTACGGTCTTCAAAGACGATACGATTCATACAATGAGAATATTCTATATGGAGCGTGGTGCCGGAGCATCCAACCTTCATATGCGCTTTAACCTGTCAGCGGTGAAAAAAAGAACCGCTCAGCTTTCCAAATCACTTGCCGGTGTAGATGAGAGCGACATTGAAGCTGAGTTCCCGTATCAGATTTTCTATAAATATGAGGATGGTGTTGAACATCAACTGACCAATGCTCTGCCGGATGATTCCCAGCAGAATGATGACTATGTCTTTTACAAAGGAACCGTGAATCCGGTCAAATATAAGAAGTCCATTACGATTGGCAAAGATGGGAATAACGACGGGGTAGAGTATAAAAATGTGTTCTTCCTTAAACCGGATGAAACTGCGGATATCAATTTCCCGGAGAGACTCAACCCGGATGGAACAGTCTCGGAGGAAGTGATTTCTTACAGGATCGTGGAATGCGGAGTGAATACGACTGTTTATGACAATGTCATGGTAAATAACAAGAATGTCGACGGAACTGCAGTTGCAGGTACGAATCGAAAAGATTACGGCATTGAGTATGCTTCTACCGATGAACGTCCGAAGGTCAATTATGTGAATGTTGTCAATCCGGCTGCGCTTCGTACACTGACGATCAAGAAGAAACTGTACAAGGAAGACGGAGTGACAGAACTCTCTTATGCTGATGACAAAACGGAATTCGTTTTCCGTCTTTATCTTGCAACAGAATATGAAGATGCACTGGAAAGCGCGAATATGCAGGTCTATCATGTGAAAGATCAGGATGGGCATTACTGCCGCTGGGATAAACAAAATCAGCAGTTCGCAAAAATAGGGAATGGAATCAGCAAATATACAGATCTGACTGAGGAACAGAAGAAACTTGCTGATTTTACGACCTCCATCTATGGTACCATAGACAGGATTCCTACAGGCTTTACAGTGGAATTCAGAGATGTCCTTGCAGGAACACGATACCGTATTGAAGAACGCCCCAGTGAGATTCCGGACGGTTATTCTTTCCAGAAATATGATGAGTATGATGTGGAGCATGCAGAACTGGCAGAAATGTTAGAAAGACCAGGTGTCTCAGGGGTAAATGGAAGTATAGTCGCAAGGACAGAAGAAGATAATGTCGATCCTAATGTAACGGTGTGCAATCTTAAGGGCTGGGGACTGCGTGTAAAGAAAATCTGGCGTGATGCAGAGTACATGTCCGACCGTGATGCAGCCTACTTTGCATTATTTACCGGATCAGGGAATAATATGAAACTGGTAGATGGCAGTGTTCGCGAGATGTTCTACAGTATGAAGCCTCAGGAAATATACTGGTACTATGATCATCTGCCTGTCGCTGGCACGACAGGAGTTGAAGATTACTTCATTCGGGAAGTGACAATATCTGGAAGCAATCCTACTGTGAATCATGAAGGTGTGGTAAGTAATTATGGAACAGTGACCCCGATTGGTGAGAATGAAACCATTACGCTAAAGGGTACCCAGAAGGGAGAAGAGACTGCTTCAGCATTTAAGTATACCGTGCAGTATGAGGAGGGACAGATTAGCGAAGAGTCTAATGTCCGTGTTGATACAGTCACCAATGACCGTCCCGGTATCATCCTGAAAAAACAGGATTGGAGCGGAAATCCTTTGGCGGGAGCAACATTTACCCTGACAGATGAGCAGGAGAATACGCTTGGCAACTTTACTTCCGACGAAAAAGGGTTAATCACAACAGCTTTCCTGAGCAATAATAAGCAATATAAACTTACCGAAACAGCCACTCCGCAGAGCTATCATGGAATAGAAACCGACATGATGATTTCAGTAAACAACGAAGGAATCGTGACGGTAAAAGGTCCGGATGAGGCATATTACACACTGACACAGGCTGAGGGGACCACTCTTGCCACGCTGACGCTCAAGAACAAACCTTATGAGTTTAAGGCTGTCAAGATAGACGGGGATTCGAAAAAGCCATTGTCAGGGATTACATTTGAACTGCACCGTGAGATGACGGTAGGAGAAGTCACCACGATCGATCTTAACCCGATGCCCGGTTATGAGACGCTGGAGACGGATGAAAATGGAGTCATTCCTAAGTTAGACAGCAGTCTTCCTGCAGGAACCTATGAACTCTGGGAAAAGAAAGAGACCATACCTGAGGGCTATGAGCCTCTGAGTTCCCATACACAGTTTACAGTAAGTCGTACCGGAGCAATCACTCTGCGTAATACATATTCACATGGAGTGACACTGGGCTGGGAAGATACTGACAGCACGCTTAAGTATGTATTGACCATTCCGAACTATCAGCGTACAAAAGTCCGTTTTATGAAAGTGGATATTGAGAACCTGAATCCCGAGTTTCCGGAGAACAGCAAACTGAAGGGTGCGGAATTTGACCTTTATCAGGTGGTAGACGGGGAACGTGCAAAGGATGCCTATATGAGTGGGCTGGTTTCAGACGATGATGGTATTCTTGCAGATCATAACGGCCAAAAAGTATTTGAACTTCCGGTCGGGGTATATCATCTGGTTGAGACAAAGGAACCGACAGGTTATAATCGCAGAGAAAAGGATGTTGTGATTACGGTGAAAGCTGAAGGAGTGTCTTATGATGAAGGTACGTTACTGTTGTCCAGTGGACAGGGAATTAAATACGATGCAGCTGCAAAAACCTATACATTATTGATTTCCAATAACAGAGGATATGAACTTCCGCATACCGGAGGAAGCGGCACAGCCGGATTCTATATAACCGGTATGGCCCTGATGCTTCTGGCAGCGTTCATGCGCTATGCTTTGCTGTTCTGGAAGAACGTATAA
>CACZNZ010000229.1 GCA_902782625.1 uncultured Lachnospiraceae bacterium
GCCTCCCGGTGAGAGTTTCTGGAACTGTGCTTCGAATTTTAACTTGTCAAATGCATCGATTTCTTCGGTGACATGAACATGATAACTGTTCGTGATATAGTTCTTATCTGTCACTCCGGGAATGATGCCGAATCTTTCCTGAAGACATTTTGCAAATTTGTAGGTCGTGGACTCAAGGGGTGTGCCGTAGACGGAGAAGTCTATGTGATCTTGCTCCTTCCATTTTTTGCAGGCATCATTGAGGTGATGCATGACCTTGAGAGCGAATTCTTTTCCGCCTTCTTCTGTATGGCTCTTCCCTGTCATGTATTTTGTACATTCACAAAGTCCTGCATATCCCAGTGATATGGTGGAGTAGCCTCCGTAGAGAAGTTTATCGATCTTCTCTCCCTTTTCCAGTCTTGCCAGGGCTCCGTTCTGCCAGAGAATCGGGGCAACATCAGACGGTGTCCCGAGCAGTCTTTCGTGGCGGCAGCGAAGTGCCCTGTAACAAAGATCGAGGCGCTCATCAAAGATCTCCCAGAAACGTTCCATATCGTGATCGGAGGAGCAGGCGATATCGACAAGGTTTATGGTGACGACACCCTGGTTGAATCTTCCGTAATACTTCGGTTTCCCGTTCTCGTCTATGTAAGGAGTCAGGAAGGACCGGCATCCCATACAGGGATAACAGTTTCCGTTGCCATTTTTATCGACTTTGTTCTCCAGCATGATCTTTTCGGAAATGTAATCCGGCACCATGCGTTTTGCAGTGCATTTTGCAGCAAGTTCTGTCAGATAATAGTACTTGCTGTCTTTATGAATGTTGTCCTCTTCAAGAACATAGATGAGTTTTGGAAATGCAGGTGTGATGTAGACACCTTTTTCATTTTTTACACCAAGGATTCTCTGATGGAGCATTTCCTCAATGATGATTGCCAGATCATCTCTGGCCTGTCCTTCTTCCACTTCATCAAGATACATGAACACTGTGACGAATGGCGCCTGACCATTGGTGGTCATGAGGGTGATCACCTGGTATTGGATTACCTGAACGCCCTGCTTGATTTCTTTTCGAAGCCTCATCTCCGCTATTTCATTGATTTTTTCTTCGCTGACAGGAAGTCCTTCTTCTTCAAATTCTTCTCTGACCTCTTTGCGGTACTTGTCGCGGCTGATTTGCACAAAAGGTACTAGGTGTGAGAGGGTAATGCTCTGTCCGCCATACTGGGAACTTGCAATCTGTGCTACGCTCTGTGTTGCAATATTGCATGCAGTCGAAAAACTCTTTGGCTGTTCTATCATCACATCACTGATCACGGTACCGTTCATCAGCATATCTTCCAGATTTACCAGACAGCAATTGTGCATATGCTGGGCGAAGTAATCGGAATCGTGAAAATGTATAATACCCTGTTCGTGTGCTTCTACGATATCCTGGGGAAGGAGGAATCTCTTGGTGATATCCTTACTGACTTCCCCGGCCATGTAGTCTCTTTGCACACTGTTTACGGTAGGATTTTTGTTGGAATTCTCCTGGATCACTTCTTCATTGTTGCATTCCAGAAGACTTAATATCTGTTTGTCAGTGGAATTTGATTTACGAACCAGCGCTCTCCGATAACGGTAGGTAATATAATTACTGGCAAGACGAAAAGCTCTCTGATTCATAATCTGATTCTCTACCAGATCCTGAATCTCTTCCACGTTCAATGCTCTGTTCATTCCCTCGCAGATAATGCGTACATTGTTGGAGATTTCCTGAATCTGATCTTCGTTGATCTTTTCACTGTCCACCACGCTGGCATTGGCTTTACGGACAGCTTCCGTAATCTTTGAGAGATCAAACTCAACCTCCATTCCGCTTCGCTTGATAATTTTCATACAAATTCCTCCGTACAAAAATGAAAGAATGCCCGCAGGCATTCTTTTGCTACCATTCATTATGCGTACTAACTTTGATCCTTACCGACGGAAGCCCTGGTTAGGAGCTAAAAAAACGGACTTCCGCGGTAAGTACTGATCAAAAAACTGCAACGTTATTGTAGCACACAATTTTGTGTATTTCAATACTTAAATATACAATATATTGTAGAAAAACAAAAAAAATCACACCGACCATGAACCACGGCAGGTGTGATCTGCTTTTTTATATCTTTTTTTAATATAACCCCTTGACTGTAAGGAAATTCACAGTGGTATTATAGAGTGCTTTTCCATAGTTTGCTTTGAAAAGATTCATCTTTGCTGCTTCCTTTGCATTGGAGATGAAACCATACTCTATCAGGCAGGCCGGCATCGTCGTTTTATTGAGCACCCTTAAGTCTGTTCTCTTAACAAGACCTCTGTTCGGGAACCCTGTTGCCGCTACAGCGCCATTTTGCATTGCCGTAGCTAACATATAAGAAGTGATACCGTTTTTCTTGGTAGATGAATTCCTGCTTGGATTATATAATGTCTCTGTTCCGGTTGAAGTGGAGTATGCACTGTTGATATGTACACAAAGGAACAGATCCGCATTTTTCGTATTAGCAAGCTTGCATCTGGCATCAAGTGACGGATAACTGTCATCTAGTCTGGTATAAAATACCTGGAATCTGCTGTTCTTCATGAATTCCTGCCTTGCTGCAAGTACGATGGCAAGTGTCATGTTCTTCTCAGCAAGTCCATTACCGATGGCACCGGAATCTCCGCCGCCATGACCTGCATCGACAACCAGAACGATTTTCTTTGCCGCAGGAATACTCTCCGTTGTAGTAGTTTTTGTCGTTGTTGACTTGTCTTTATCCTGCGTTACAGATTTCTCGGATATGAAGATGATGCCATTGCTCAGCTTATAATCCACTTTCAGTCTGTCACAGACGCTCATCAGCGGAACAACCCATCTCGTTTTTCCGGATACTGCATACTTGACCCGCATAGCCGGACCGCCCATTCTGGACTTCTTTCCGTTTACGAGACAGTAATTACTGCCGTTGGTAAAGGTGAGTTTGATCCCGTCATAAATCAGATTCAGCTTGGTATGTTTCTTATTCGCATAAGCGACCTTTGCCCCGAGACGATTTTTGAAAATCTCGATCACGGATCCTACATATGTTCCAGATTTCAGAAATACAGGCACTTGCGTCAACTTCTTCTTGGTTCCATTGACGTATACATAATTCTTCTTCTTGTAATAGGTCTGATAAACTCCTTTATATTTGACCTTTACTGAAGCCGCTTCGGTCTGTATAGGCGCCGCCATGGTAAATAACATGACCAACGCGAGTATCACCGGTATGGCTTTCCATCTGCGTGTGCACTTTCTCATGTGTTTAGCTCCTTTCTGGTACATCAAAACAGTAACCCACTCCGTATACTGTCTTTATATATGGATACGTCTTTGTAAATTTTGCCCGCAGTTTTTTAACCAACGTATCCACACTTCGATATCCGCCTATATAATCAAACCCCCACACAGCATCGAGGATACGGTCTCTCGAAAGCACCATTCCTCTGTGCCGTACAAAATACTCTACCAGGTCAAACTCCTTCGCAGTTACTTTAAGGAGTTCTCCCCCCAGAAATACATTTCTTCCTTCATAATCGATAGAGAGATCACCTACATCCTCCGTGGTAATCTTCTTCTCTCCGATTCTTCTCGTGAGCGCTTCGATATGCGCTTCGACCAGTGGAAGAGGTACCGGTTTCACAATATAATCGTCTATCTTTTTGGAATAAGCATATAACTGACTGTTCAGACTGTCATCTCCGGAGATGACAATCATGCCCAGATCAGAGAATTCTCTGATCTTCTCAATCAGTTCATATCCTTTTCTGTCTGGTTTTTCCGTGACAAACAAAAGGATATCATGCTGATGCTTTCCCTTGTTCAAAATCTCCAATATCTCATCGTGTTCCGAACAGCCAAGAACTGTATATCCGCTTTCCCGGAAATACATGGACATCTCTGTCCTCTCCATCTCTTTCCTGTTGAGAATAAGCAGCCTGCTGGCAAGCATGTGCCATCTTCCTTTCAACGATAATACACCTGTAGAATTCCGAACATTTATATATTACAAAACTTTGAAGTTTTTTTCAAGAACCATCAATAAAATAATATAAAAAATCATCTAAAATATTCTTTTGACGGGCTCCTGTCAATATGTTATAATCTTAATAACTATCGAAAGTATTCTAGTATCTCATTTCAGAGGATCAATCATATGGTAGAGACAACCAGACAGACAATTCAGAGGATCATGAATTCCTACATTCGGTTTTTCAAAGTCAAAAATCTGAATGTTCAGGTAATTCTTACCGATGATATGTATGAATCACAAAAGAATTATGGTTTTAGTGATAAAGAGATCCAAAGTCTTGATGAAGCAACGGCCCGGAAAAACTGGAAACATGTTGCGGCTTGTATGAAGTACCCGCGTACCATGGATCAGCCGTTTACTCTTTTATTTAAGAGGGATTATCTTGAAAGATCTCCTATCTATGAGAAGTACAGACTGGTTTTCCATGAACTGACTCATATCTGTGATTACAGAGATTACGCAAAGCTCAATAACCTTGCTTCCTATCAGCAGCTATTCAAGAGTCAGGAGACGGTTCTGTTCCAGCATTGGTCAGAATATCATGCAGAGCGCCGGGGCTATGCTGCATGGCTGAAACATCGTTATGGTATTCTGATGAATATTCCGGAGTTTACACAGAAGCGTATTGACATCATGGAAAAAGAGACGGTAAGCAATATTCGTTATTATGGAGAACACTATACCAACACAGCGGAATACGGATCAACAAGACAGATTTATTTCACGATGCATCTTCTCGCCCGCATGAGTATCTGGCATCAGATGCTGCCAATCCAGGTCGGAGAAATCTTAAGTAAGCCTCCGTTTGATTACCGTGGAATCATCTGGATTAAGAAGCTGATGGCTCTTTTCCAGAAATATCCGGACATCCAGCAGATGAATGATCATTTCTTTGACATTGCCAGGATCATCGCAGAGAATCTCGCATTGTCCAAAGAAGAACTCTGGGAAAAAGTATCATAATAAAAAACCGGGATATTCGAAAACCCTCCAAAGCGGGGTTTCCGAATATCCCTTTTTTATAAGTTTTTATTTTCCAGATATCTTCGCAACATCTGCAGTTCATCAAGGGGAAGACAGAATCCGTCTTCCTCATTCTCTATTCTTCTGATACATTCCTCAAGATCCATCCATCTGACGGATTCTACTTCTTCTTCCTGTAGCTGAAGCATGTCCTCCGTCACATTTCCAGTAAAGAGATAAACGCTGCTGATCTCATGATTTTTAAATATCTCTCCGTAAAAGATTTCCTCAAAATACCCTTCATGCATTCCGAGAAACACAAGCTCTTCTTCTTTTGCTTCGATGCCCAGCTCTTCTTTCATCTCACGAATGGCACTTTCCTTATAATCATCCCCTGCCGGAATATGTCCCGCGGAGGAAATATCATAGAATCCAGGATAAGCATCCTTGTTTTTCGCTCTCTTCTGAAGAAGAATCTGGTCGTTTCCATTCTCTACTTTTCGAACGATCCACACATGGGATGTACCATGCAGATCACCATCCCGGTGAACCTGTTTTCGCTCTTTGACCACCCCGGTAACCGTACCGTCTTTTGTTCTGATATCCAGCAATTCCATTGATTTCTCCTGTTCTTCTATTGTTATCTTCCGATTCTTTTGATATACTATAACCAACTGGTCTTCTCTGTTGCTGCAGAGAAGTGGATGCATCGCTTATGGGGGGAGGGATTAAGATGACGAGAATCACACTCAAACGAATCGGCATGGAGCGCTTCGGTATTGGACATATGGGATTTTATCATCATACTCATGATACAGAATTACCGATTCATCTTCTCTAAGAATCTTATAATTAACTATGAAGGAGTTACTGAAATCAATCAGTAACTCCTTTCTTTTATAATCTGCTGATCCGGGACAGTGCTGCCATGCCGCCTTTCGGCTTCAGAGCTCCTTTCCACAGATCTTCAAAATCTACAGACAGTTCTTCTCCGTAAGTATGAAAAAATATCTTGATTCTTTCTTCGGATTCTTCGTAACCTGTTACGGAAAACCAGTGCCACCAGAGATCTTTCAATGCGGGATTTCTGTGAGACAGATTCAGATAAGCAACCGGGAGATCGTTGCTGATACTGTCCTTTAAAAATGTTTTGGCTTCTTCATAGGATTTATCTCCACTTAACGTACGGAACTCAGCCTGATATCCATGTCTGTTCAGATAGGCTCCACATCCGTCTGTAAAATAAGAAAGTTTTGTCACTCCTCCCATTCTCGGTCTGATATAAGGTTTCATGATCATGCCAAATCGAACGTAGTTATCCTTTGTCAATTCATCTGCCGGAAAAGGCAGAGCAGATCTTAATCCCTTGTTATTTGCCAGACAGATGCAAAGATCACAGGCCGCCAATGCCCCGCATCCTCCCAGATGCATCCAAAAATCCCGAAACCATTCCTGATTTCC
>CACZNZ010000230.1 GCA_902782625.1 uncultured Lachnospiraceae bacterium
CCATGCTCATGGATCGAGACAAATGCCCCGGCTTTTTCCTTTTTCATCTCCTCAGGCAGACCGGTCGGAGGTGATATGACTTCTCCGTGTCGAATATAGCCTTCGATGGTATTCCTTGCCAGCCTGACATAGGCATCTTCTCCAGCCTTTTTCTCCTGAAGCTCTTCCTCTTTCAAACGGAGATAGACATCCAGGAATCTACGCGCAGGATCAGGTTCTGCTTCTGGATCAACCGGGTGGAAAGTACAGATTCCATAACCTACCCCGGTAACATCTTCATGGGACAACTCCTTTGCCGTCACATTTACCCCGTCCAGGGCACCAGCCATGATCACAAAAGATCGATGACCGCATTCTGCCGCCTTCTCACAAAATGTCTCGTCAAACTCAAGCAGTTTCCCGAAATCACCTGCCGAGCAGACTTCCATGATCTTCTCGTCATATTCCGGGCCCTCCGGAGCATATCCGTACGGACCGTAAGTCTGCAGTTTGTGGGAAAGATCTCCGCTCGCGATATAGACAGCTTTGGTATCTGTCATCTGAACGGCTTCTCTGACAATTTCTCCAAACGCATAGTGCTGTGCCAGAGAGAGTCCGGAAAGTCCAATCCGCACAATCTTTCCGCTCTGGTATTTCTGCCGGATAAAATATAGGGGAACCATCGTCCCATGATCCAGCTTCTTCTCCCTCTCTCCCAAGGTTCCCGCAGGAAAATCTTTTTCCTGGGCCAACGCTTCAATCACGTTTACCAGTTTCTGATCATATTCCTCCTCAAAGCGCTCTTGCGGAGCGCGAAAATTCTCAAACGATCCGGAAGCCTTTTTCCCCGGCGATACGTGAATATAATCCGCATACATCGTCGCGTGAGGACTTGAAATAATGATGGTATCCGGCCTGATATCCGCAATCTCCTCCGCGACCTGCTGATAGGCCCGGATTGTTTTCTCGATCTGCTGTTCACTTCCCCTTCCGACAGCCGGAACGATCATCGGTGGATGCGGAACCATATATGCTGCAATAATCATTTTCCCCCTCCATTCTTCGATTCAAGACTTGCTCTGTATCTTATTATAACTATAATCAGAACAGGGCAGAAATGCAAGAGGCTGAGTCAGAGAGTGCGTTCTCTGGCCCAGCCTCTTTTTCAGGAGATTACTGATAATTTGTCTTTATTCTATTCTGCAAATGCCTCAGCAAGTTTTTCCTGCACTTCTTTTACAGCGACCATGTTCTTAAGACCGATAGCTTTTCCTGCTTTCTCTGCTCTTGGCAGAAGTTCTGCACTACAAACAAAGAGGTCTGCTGCACCTGGCATTACATCATCAATCGTACTGTGTTCTACCTGAACACCTTCGATTCCAAGATTTGCTAATGCTTTTTTAATATTCATCTCCATTACAAAAGATGTTCCAAGACCTGAACCACAGAAACATAAGATTTTTTTGATATCACTCATTTTTTAATCCTCCTGTTTATTGTTTTATATTAATACTTTCAATGAATTATTTCGTTTTTCCTGTAACAGCACTGATGATGATCGGCGCTACAAATAACGCGGCACAAACTGCAACCAGTCCGTTGCCATGTACGACTTTAATGAGGTTTCCGAAGATGATTCCAACAATCGTAAAATCTGCGTCGGAGAATGTTGTGTTGGCAAATCCCAGGGATCCGAGGATCGGATATAACATTGCTGCAAGAAATGTTACCGCTATTCCGTGAACAAATGCACCTGCGATACATCCTTTCAGACCGCCTCTGGCATTGCCGCATACACCTGCGGTCGCTCCACAGAAGAAATGAACTACTGCTCCGGGCAGGATGATTGCTACAGCCATTCCGCTATGACCCATAAGAGCCAGAACGATAAGTCCTACGATACCTCCGATAAAGGAACACAGAAATCCGATTAATACCGCATTCGGTGCGTATGGGAATACAATCGGGCAGTCCAGTGCCGGCTTTGCATTCGGAACCAGTTTTTCTGAGATTCCCTTGAAAGCAGGAACGATTTCCGCAATCAGCATTCTAACACCCGCAAGCACGATATAAATACCTGCTGAAAATGTGATGGAGTTAATCAGGGAGAACAGAAACCAGTTGCTGTCTCCAAAAATCTCTGCTGCTTTCGCCGCGTCTTTGATATTTGCAATCAAAGATACCGGAATGTAGCAGATGAACATTGCAATCGCGATAGAAATGGTATTCTCTCTTAAGAAGGAAAGTCCCTGTGGGAAATTCACATCTTCTGTTGTAACAGTATTGTCGTTCTTTCCGAACAGTTTTCCAATCTGAGCGCTGATCCAGTATCCTGTGCTGGCAAAATGTCCAAGCGCCAGATCATCCATTCCGGTGACCTCACGAATTGTCGGCTGCATAATTGCCGGGAACAGTGCCATGACGAACCCTAAAAGAAGTGCTCCGGCTATGATAAGTGGTGCGCCGGAAAGTCCTCCGATCGAGAGAACGATGGCAATCAGACATGCCATGTACAGTGCGTGATGACCGGTAAGGAATATGTATTTTAACTTAGAGAATCTGGCCAGGATGATATTAGCTATCATACCAAGGGCAAATATGGATGCGGTCTGTACCGCGAACTGATCCAGTGCCAGTGAGGTGATCGCCTCATTGTTCGGGACAACCCCCTGGACGCCGAATGCTGCCTGAAAGAGGTCTCCAAACGGGATGATCGCCTGCTGTACTACGCAAGCTCCCGCATTCAGTACGATAAATCCAAGAATTGTTTTAATGGTTCCTTTTACACAGGTCTGTGCATCTTGTTTCTGTAACAGCAGCCCCACTAAAGCAATCAGTCCTACAAAAATTGCCGGTGTGGATAACACCTGCTGTATAAAATGTAATATAGCCATGCTCCTCTCCTTTTCATAAATTCTTTCATATAATAATGTATTATTTGCTCAGCATTCCTTTAGAGAAAGAAATGATATAAATTCTCTCTATTGTCTGCAGAAAGAATGCTCTCCACTCTTTCCTCATCCTGGAACAATTCCATGACTGATGCCAGTGCATTTAGATGTTTCTCTCCGTCATTTGCTGCCAGTGCAATGAATAGTCTTGTTGAAGTATGATCTTGATTAAAAGCTACCGGATTCCTGAATAGAGTAATCGCAAGCTGAGAATCCAAAACTCCCTGCTCCGGCCTGGCATGAGGCAGCGCGATGTCCTCTGTCAGTACAATATAAGGTCCAAGCTCTTTCACATTGGCAATAATCTGTTCCTTATACTCTGGAGTAACATATCCTCCTTTTTCCAGCGGTTCAACAGAAATACGGATGGCTTCTTCCCAGTCAGCCGCTTTTTCACATATCTGAACGTTTTCCTGTTTGAGCAATTCCATGCAGTTACCTCCTTGTTTTGTTCCAGTTGATCAACTTGCTGTCATTCTAGCATTTGCACAAAAAGAAAGGAAGTCCAACGTTTGTACCTGTTTTGTGCAAAAGTTGGACTTCCTAAACGGACGATTAATCTTCATTAATAGGAAGACTTTCCAGATATTTCATTATGCTCTCTGCATCAGGCAGAGACACCATATCATCCAGTCTGGCCTGAATAGAGAATATCTCCGCAATATCCTTCAATATCTTCAAATGACTTTCCTGGTCGGATGCTGCCAGGATGATGACCACTCTGGCCTTGTGAAAATCTGAAAAGGTCACTGGTTCTTTATAGATTGTCATAGCCGCATCCAGTTTACATACACCGTCTTCCGGTTTTGCATGTGCAAGGATCACTCCGGGTGTAATAAACATGTAGGGGCCATAATACTGCAGTTGAGAGATGATCGTGTCAATATATCTGTCCTCAATACTGCCTGCTCTCAGCAGCTGCTCTCCTGTTTCCCACAGAACCCTGATCCAGGAATCTGCCTTGTTTTTCATCTTGATTCGTCCATTTTTGAGAAGATCAAGCAGGCCTGCTTTCCGGTATGCGGTCGGTGTTGATATGTTACCACTGTGAAAGAGACTGTCTTCAATCTTCTTTCTGACTATCTCCTGGTCTTCTTCACGGATAAATGGGCGGATTTCCTCCATCAGATGTTGGATATCCAGTCTCATGACATGATTTTTGATCTTCGGGTGGTTCAG
The DNA here is from genome assembly GCA_902782625.1 of uncultured Lachnospiraceae bacterium. Taxonomy (GTDB): domain Bacteria; phylum Bacillota; class Clostridia; order Lachnospirales; family Lachnospiraceae; genus Anaerobutyricum. Next base: position 4,110 of record CACZNZ010000230.1, read on the forward strand.
TATATTTTCCTTATCGATCTGCGTCAGAATCGGATTGACTCTGATGACAGGCACCACACTTTTCATCTTGATTGTAGAGATGATGACATCACACTTATCCTGCGCATTGACAATCTTTCTGGCAGACTCCACCGCAACAATCTCGCAGTCCGGCAAAAGCTTCTTCACTTCCCGCCGAATCATATTGCCAGTAGAAATCCCATTGACACAGACAATCAGGATTCGCAGATGACGTCCCTGATTATCCGGCAGTTTCAGATGGGCGCCGAAATGCAGAGCCAGAAATGCAATCTCCTTTTCCGGCACAGGAAGACCGATCATTTGCTCCAGATATCTACTGACTAATTTTGTGATTTTAAACAGATCCGGATATTCACGTATGACATCCTCGCCTAAACTGTCACCAAGCTGAATTCCATATTGATAACGATATAAGGAAGCCCCTATATGCGCAAACAACGCCTGTTCCAGATAATCTCTGTCATGAAAGCTCACACAGGCCACTTTCTCAAACTCCGAAACCAGCGCTTTCGTCACCTCATATACTTCCTGTCTCGGTCTCTCATGAAAGAGATCATTGGAATTGACAATGACTCTCGATCCCAAAAGATGAATACAGAAGTATATCTTCTCGACCCATTCCATTCCAGGAAAATATTCCTGAATCAGGGCATATTCCCTGGTACTTTCAATCTCATCCTTTTTTAGATTCTTAATCTCAAGACCACTGCCCCCTCTTTTTATAATGGGTAAAAGCGCAGCCAATGAAGTAATAACACCCGCTACATAGCTGGTATGCAGTCGTTCCTCCATCTCTTTAAGAATTTCAATATTATGAAGGATCTCTTCTTTATCGATGAAAGAGAGCTGGTTAATTTCATATAAAGACTGCAGCTGGTTAAAATGCAAAATGTAAACTGCCCTTGCTTTCACGATGTCACCTGCTATCTCATAGCCGGTTTTCGCCTCGTAAGAAAGCCTCAGGTCATAGTTATGCAGCTCACTCTCCACCATCGTCAGATCATTAAACACCGTGTTGCGGCTGACATTACAGTATGTCATCAGCTGCTCAATATAAACCGGTTCTTTTGAATAAAGTATTCCGCATATGATAATTCCGATTCTTTCTGTAGGAGAGTAGACATAATCATCCACTTCACCCGAATCTTCCAGAATTTCTTCAATCTGTGCTTTCAACTCTTCATTGAGCCATATTCCTTTTTTCCGGACAAGCGACAGTTCAGGCAGTCCGTAAAAGGTCAGCCAGTCATTAATATGATAAATGTCGTAATATATACTCCTTTTTGATATATTCAACTGCCCTGCAAGTTCTTCCACCTTAATATAGTCATCTCTCTGAAGCAGAATTGCAAGAATGTCTTTTCCCCGCGCATTCATCACTGCGGCCATGTAGTCCTCTCCCTTCTGTTTCTCTGAATCGGTGTTGCATTCTTTTATTTATTATAGTAAAAGACTTCATAGATTACAAATCCAAGTTTTTGCACAAAAAATGTGCAAAAAAAGGGCCCTCCGAACATTACTCGGAGAACCCATATAATTATTCATTTAATCATTCATAGACCGGGATATAAAAATAAAGTTTCTTCTTATTATATTGGACAAATGTAAGTCTTTCCAGGTTTACCCGGAACTGATATTCTTTGATCCACCCGTAGCTGCATCTTGACAGCAGGCGATGTACATCTGTCAATTTCCCCTCGTCAGACTCTGACAAACTTTCAATGACTACATATTTCCCGGCAGGGATCGTGACGGTCTTATAACCTGCAGGTATATCCTCTAAAGTCTCTACCACCGGGCCTAAGATGTATTCATTTGTCCCTGTCTTTGCCTCTGAATTCCAAAGAGCCAGTTTATTTTCCCGCCCCTTATGGGTACAGGCATATCTCGTTCCTATAAGTTCATCCGGATCATGACGCATCCAATAGGCTGTCAGATCCGGTATGTCAAGATTCTCTGCCTCGTTTTCGAATGGATCCCTGGCCTGCAACGTCTTTCCGATCATCTTCATTTCTTCTATGTCAAGAGTCCTGAGCCTGATCTGATCTTTGTGATCTGAAAAATACCGGGAGAGGTTTGGTACATGGAAAGATACTTCCAGATAGTTTTCCGGTTCCATTTGGAATTCGTCCCAAAACTCCTTCCGGAAAGCCTGGCAATCTTCAAATTGATAGCGAAGCATTATTTCATTTTTATCTTTGTTAGTTTTCGCATTTTTCAGGTCTCTTGCCGCAAGATGTAATCGTTTCTTCCGGATATATTCTGAAGCGGAATACGCAAAATAGTTTTTAAAAATTCTGCAGAAATGTCGCTCGGAATAGTTAAAATGTGCTGCAATCTCTTCAATTGTCATCCCATCCATGATACTCCGGTCGATAAATGTTATCCATTCATCCAGGCCAGTACTGATCATCACATTTTCCGTGTCTTCCGGAAGGCCCTGGCTTAGAGGAAGATAAATGTAAGTGTAGTTCTTTCCAAAAACTTCAAATGTGTAGAGCATGGTATTTCCGGTCTTATTATTTATCCATCGCCAAAGCATCATAGCATAGTAAGCCATCATCCGATGCGCCAGCAGTGTCTCTTCCTCATTGTCGCTTCTTTCTATGGAGAAGACCGCGTACCCTGATCCTCCAAAGTGAAACTGCAGAGCATCATCCGGAATATCATATTGTGAATAGGTCTTATATCCAAGAATATAGTACATCTCATCTGCGACGTCACTCCACCAGAATCCAATCTGATCTTTATTTCCGTACAGATTAAGATGTTCACTTCCATGCTCCAATGGATAGGCACATTCTCTCAGAAGGTCCGTTCTGATTCCGTTAATCAGCGGTATCTTATATCCATATACGTTGAATTCCTCCACCTTCATATACTTAAAATACGCCTTATGTCCGTGAAATGTCTTGGGCATAGGCATGTCAGGAATTCTTTTTTGACCCTTTAAAAAATTCCTGGGAGCTGTTCCGATCTCCCTTTTGAAAGCTTTTGAAAAAGAACTCAGATTGGAAAAACCGTACTTCTCCGACAATATTTTGGGAGAAACTGACTCTCCCGACAGCAGATCCCTGGCCGCCATCCTCATTTTTATCATCATGATAAAGCGCTCACAAGATACGCCAAAATATTTCCTGAATTTTCTCAGAAGGGTATTCTCACTGCATTTCAGCATACTGCAGAGGTCTTCCTGTGTAATTTTTTCCTCCGCATGTTCCATGATATACGAAAGGACCGGCAGCATCTTTTCGTATTCATTAAACATTTTTTCAGATCGTTCTGAAATACTTTTCATAATTCCCCCTGCATGGTCGATCAAAAATCAAGTGAAGTACATGTTTTTATTATCATAGCATTCGTACTATGAATTGTCACCGACATAAACATGTCCCAAAACGCCACTTTTTCAAAATCAAGGGGACGGTTCTATGATTGATTCTCAAAAACCAAAGAATCAATCGGAGAACCGTCCCCTTGATTTACATCCACGGTGTCACCATGTCATCAATTTCCGCAAAATGAATCACACACTCTCCATTATAGATACCTACCGGAATGTTGTCGCGGAATCCATACATCTTTACTTCGTCATCTTTCTCGAAGTTCCATACCATGACCGTCTTCTTGTCCGGATCGATCATCCAATATTCCCGGACACCTGCATTCTTATACTTATTCAGCTTGATAAATATATCTTTTTTTCTTGTGGATTTCGAGAAAACCTCCGCCACAAAATCCGGCGCCCCGATGATACGGGCAGGCGTATACTTACTCTTGTCGCAGAGGATCAGGACATCCGGCTGAACTATCGTCCTGTCATCACAATCCAGCTGAACATCCACAGGGGAAATGAATGGCATGCAGCTGCCTCTCTTTCCCTGGATCCAGGATAACAATAATGAATGAAGCTGTCCTGCGATCAGCTGATGGTATCCTGTCGGTGCACTCATATCGTAAATAACACCGTCAATCAGTTCAACTCTCCTCTCGTCTGGGAGTGCCAGATAATCTTCCAGCGTATACTCTCCCTGCTTTTTATCAAACCCATATGCAGGCTCTGCTTCCCGGACCATCTGGGGTTCTTTGTTATGTGTGACCTCAAATCCTCTGACAGGCTCCTGCAAAAATGCACGTGAGAGTGCCTGAAGTGTTGCTGATCGCGGTGCCTTTGTGCTTCCTCCCAGCACTTTTCTAACCGTACTGGCCGGAACACCCGACAACTCAGCAATCTTCTCGTAACTATATCCCAATTCTTTTTTCTTTTGCTTCATCTCTTCTACTGTAAGATATGTCATAACCAGACTCTCCTGTTTCAGAATTATAAATGCATTAACTGATCACACCTAAATTATACCATTTTTTATCCAATCAGTCATATAATATCCATATTATTTCCTTTCATGATTATTATAGTACAAGACAAAAAGCCGGACAATTGATTTAATCTGTCCATGCGACAGACCACAACCTTTTACAACCAGTCTGAAGATGGTTTTTCCAGATAAACTCTGCAATCAGGCTTTGATGAAATAATGTTCGATAATGGTTTTTATTTCCCTGGTATTTAGCGGTTGATTCTTTGTCTCAGAAGTAATGATCAGTCGTTCACCGGGATATATCCCACTGTATATGTAGTTTCTGGTTTTGCTGATTGCCTTTTCTACATGTTTCGGATTATCCATCATCCCTTGATGTTCCCAGTACATCTCTTTTCGATTATGTTTATTAAGGACTGTAAAATCCGGATGAATCGTCCCGATTCTTTTCAGTGTAAGTGGACATTCATATTTATAAGGAATCCCTTCTTTTGCGAGCAAGTTCGCTATGATGACCTCTGATTTGGATCGTACTCTCTCTCCCCTGTCAGTTAACAAAAAAGGAACATCTTCAGCCACGAATTTTCCCTTATACGGAGCGCTAATCCACTTTTCAGCAAACATATCATCTGTCTCAATTATTGATTCCACAAGATTTCTTCTTTCCGGCGACAACAATAGATAGACATCTTTCGGTGGAATATCAGGATTTAAGCGAGTGAACGTGTCAATCGCAGTTAATTCATCGGTAATAGTGCAGATCATTCTTTGATCATAGTCTTTTTGCGCGAGTTCTTTTGCCAGTTGA
>CACZNZ010000231.1 GCA_902782625.1 uncultured Lachnospiraceae bacterium
TACACCGATTGCCGAGTGTAATCTGGTAGGACCGATTCCCTACGATCTGATCGTAAGCAGGGAAGCTGCCAGACTGAAGAATTATGACTGCGATGCATGCGGTGATTTCGACGGAATCGTAGTTCCTAATCTTATGGCCGGCAATCTGATAATTAAGGTTCTTCAGATGAATGCCAGGGCTAACAGCTGTGGTCTGATCGTAGGAGCAAAAGTTCCGATTGCCATCACATCGAGAAGTGATTCCAAGGAACAGGCTTATCTGTCTCTGGCAGCTTGTGCCAACCTGATGGGTATCCTGAAAAACAGGAATTGAAATATGAAGTAGCAGTTTAAGAAGACCTTTATTTACAAGGCCGGCGGGAGCACGATTTTACCAGTGTGTTTCGCCGGTCTTTTTCTGTTTTCTATTGCAAAGGAATCGAGATTGTGATAACATTAACATGGCATGCAATAAATTCTTAATATTATTGTAACTATGGATTTTTACGAAAATGAAAATGGAGGAGACTATTATGGCAAAGAAAGTTGTTTTAGCAGGCGCTTGTCGTACGGCAATCGGAACAATGGGCGGCGGTCTGAGCACAGTTCCCGCTGAGCAGTTAGGTTCTATCGTTATCAAAGAAGCCCTTAAGCGTACCGGTGTACCTGCAGATCAGGTTGACGAGGTGCTGATGGGCTGTGTTATCCAGGCTGGTTTAGGACAGAATGTTGCTCGTCAGGCTTCTATTCACGCAGGTCTTCCTGTGGAGGTTCCGGCAGTTACGATCAACGTAGTATGTGGTTCTGGTCTGAACTGTGTTAACCTTGCCGCAACTAAGATTCTTGCCGGCGAGGCAGACATTGTTATTGCAGGTGGTATGGAAAACATGTCTCTTGCTCCTTACTGTATCGACAAAGGACGTTACGGATACAGAATGGGTAACGGCGTTCTGAAAGATACAATGGTGAATGATGCTTTAACAGATGTATTTAATCAGTATCATATGGGTATTACTGCAGAGAACGTTGCAGAGAAATATGGCCTGACAAGAGAAGAACTGGATGAGTTCTCCGCTAATTCCCAGCAGAAGGCAAGTGCTGCCATCGAAGCAGGCAAGTTCAAAGATGAGATCGTTCCTGTAGAAGTTCAGCTGAGAAAGAAGACTGTTGTCGTTGATACAGATGAAGGTCCCCGTCCCGGAACAACAGCAGAGAGTATTGCCAGACTTCGTCCTGCATTCAAGAAGGATGGTATCGTAACAGCTGCTAACTCTTCCGGAATTAATGACGGCGCTGCATGTGTTGTAGTTATGAGCGAAGAGAAAGCAAAAGAACTCGGTGTTGAGCCAATGGCAACATGGGTAGCCGGCGCTCTCGGCGGTGTTGCACCTGAGATCATGGGTGTAGGTCCTGTTGCAGCTACAAAGAAAGTTCTTGCAAAGACAGGTCTGACTATTGATGATATGGATCTGATCGAGGCCAATGAGGCATTCGCAGCTCAGTCCATCGCAGTAGGCAGAGATCTGGGATTTGATCCTGAGAAGTTAAATGTTAACGGTGGCGCTATCGCTCTCGGACATCCTGTTGGAGCATCCGGATGTCGTATCCTTGTAACTCTCCTCCATGAGATGAACAAGAGAGATGCCAAGAAGGGTCTTGCAACTCTTTGTATCGGTGGCGGTATGGGCTGTGCTACGATCGTGGAGAGAGACTGATACATAAACACGATATTTTCATACTATATAAATATAACCTGCATCCGTTTTACGGATGCAGGTTAGAATTACTATATTAACACCCGTATATATACAGGGAAGGAGATTAGTATTATGGGATTTGTAGATTATGCAGCAGAAGGCCAGGTTGGAGTTATCACAATCAACAGACCCAAGGCATTAAACGCATTAAACAGTGATGTATTAACAGATCTCGCAGCCGTTCTGGACGGTGTTGATCTTGATCAGATTCGTTGCCTTATCCTCACAGGAGCTGGAGAGAAGTCCTTTGTAGCCGGCGCAGATATCGGCCAGATGAGTGATCTTTCTATTGCTGAGGCAGCAGCGTTTTCAAAGCAGGGTAACGATCTTTTCAGAAGAATCGAAACATTCCCGATTCCTGTTATTGCAGCAGTGAACGGATTTGCCCTGGGTGGAGGATGCGAGATTTCCATGTCCTGCGATTTCAGAATCTGCTCTGAGAATGCCATTTTTGGTCAGCCGGAAGTCGGCCTTGGAATTATTCCCGGATTCGGCGGAACACAGAGACTTGCCCGTCTTGTAGGCCCCGGAATGGCCAAGCAGATGATTTACGGCGGCCGTAACATCAAGGCTAAGGAAGCTTTAAGAATCGGTCTTGTCAATGACGTATGTGATCAGGAAGATCTGATGGCTAAGGCCATGAAGATTGCCAAGGGAATTGCCAGCCAGGCACCCATCGCTATCCGTCAGGCTAAGAAAGCGATCAACGAAGGCCTTGAGCTTGGTATGGACGATGCCATCGCCCTTGAGGAGAAGCTCTTCGGTGATTGTTTCGAGACAGAAGATCAGAAATACGGAATGGCATTTTTCCTTGACAAGAATAAGGAAAAAGTAAAAGAGCCTTTTAAGAACAGATAGTTTAGCAAAGCGACTGAAAGACATTTCCGGATAGATGGTGAGATGTCTTTAGATATAGTGAATAATTTATTTAGGAGGATTTTTTCATGAAAGTTGGAGTTATTGGCGCAGGTACAATGGGATCCGGCATTGCTCAGGCATTTGCACAGACAGAAGGTTATGAAGTATATTTATGCGATATCAATGACGAGTTTGCTGCAAACGGCAAAAAGAAGATCGCAAAAGGATTCGAGAAGAGAGTAGCACGTGGAAAGATGGATCAGGAGAAGGCTGATGCTGTTCTTGCCAAGATCACAACAGGAACAAAAGATATCTGTACAGATGCAGAGCTGATCGTTGAGGCAGCCCTTGAGGTTATGGCTGTAAAACAGCAGACATTCAAAGAGTTACAGGATATCGTTCCCGCTAACTGCATCTTTGCAACAAATACATCCTCCCTCTCTATTACAGAGATCGGCGCAGGCCTTGACAGACCGGTTATCGGAATGCATTTCTTCAATCCTGCAGCTGTTATGAAGCTTATTGAGGTTATTGCCGGAATCAACACTCCTAAAGAGATGGTTGATACTATCGTAAAGATTTCCGAAGAAATCGGCAAAGTTCCGGTACAGGTTGAGGAGAGAGCAGGATTCGTAGTAAACAGAATCCTTATCCCGATGATCAATGAGGCTGTTGGTGTCTTTGATGAAGGTATTGCTACTGCTGAAGGTATCGATACTGCTATGAAGCTTGGCGCAAATCATCCTATGGGACCCCTTGCCCTGGGTGATCTGATCGGCCTTGATATTGTTCTTGCTGTTATGGAAGTTCTTTATGCTGAGCTTGGTGATCCTAAGTATCGTCCGCATCCGCTGCTTCGCAAGATGGTTCGCGGCGGCAAGCTGGGAATGAAGACCAAAGAGGGATTCTACAAATATTAAGATTCGATAGTTTGATAAACCAAGATAAATGGAGGAATAAAAATGGATTTCACATTGGACAAAAAGCATGAAATGGCGAGACAGCTGTTCAAAGATTTCGCGGAAAACGAAGTTAAGCCTCTTGCACAGGAAGTAGATGAAACAGAGCATTTCCCGGAAGTTAATGTCGCAAAAATGCAGAAATTAGGATTCATGGGCATTCCGGTTCCGAAGGAATTAGGCGGACAGGGCTGTGACATCCTCACATACATTATGCTGGTTGAGGAACTGGCAAAAGTCTGTGGAACAACATCTGTTGTTGTTTCCGGTCATACCTCTCTCTGTATTGATCCGATCATGACATACGGAACTCAGGAGCAGAAAGAGAAATACGTGATTCCGCTGGCTAAGGGCGAACTCCTCGGTGCTTTTGCTCTGACTGAGCCGGGTGCAGGAACAGATGCCCAGGGCGTTCAGACTAAGGCAGTTGAAGATGGCGACGAGTGGGTTCTGAACGGATCCAAGTGTTTCATCACCAACGGTTGGTATGCTGATATTTATATCGTTATCGCTATCACAGATATTGTTGAGGATAAGAGAGGAAGAAAGCAGAAGAGATTCTCCGCATTTATCGTTGAGAAGGATACTCCCGGATTCACCTTTGGTGTTAAAGAGAAGAAGATGGGTATCCGCGGTTCCGCGACATATGAGCTGATTTTCCAGGATTGCCGCATCCCGAAAGAGAATATCCTTGGCCCGAGAGGAAAGGGATTCCCGATTGCCATGCATACACTTGATGGCGGACGTATCGGTATCGCTGCTCAGGCTCTTGGTATCGCTGAGGGCGCTCTTGA
>CACZNZ010000232.1 GCA_902782625.1 uncultured Lachnospiraceae bacterium
AGGGAGCTGCTCTATCTCGGGCATCGCTGCGGTTATTTGAGTGTGGTCTCGGTTACCGACGGTTTTCGTCTCCTCGGGCAACTGCACAGCGGCATGCGTATGGGTATTCTGGCGATCACACTGTCGCCGGATGGCAGCCGTCTCGCATTGGGCGGCCGGGGCAATTTGAATGAAGCACCGCTTTTTGTCTGCGATGTCCAGGAGATTGTACGGTCAGTTGAAAATGCGGCACAGTTATCGGCAGGCAATTCTCAAACGGCAGCCGGTCATATTCCGTCCGCGCCGCAGGTCTTTGATAAAAACATCAGCAGTGCCCGGCGCGCCGGAGACCGCTGGTATTATATCTATGAGCATTTGGGACAGGCAGACTTACCGAAGGAACTGTATTCTGCTCCCCTGGACGATCCTTCCGATGCCGCTTTTATCACAAACGCATCGTGTTATGCCGTCTGCGCACGCCGGGGCTTACTGTTTTATGCCGATCCGGGCAGTCAGAATGATCATCCCTTAAGCGTCATCTCGGATGGTACTTCTTATGTCTGCACAACGATGAGCGAAATGATTACAGGAATGGCTGTTAACGAAGGGGAAACCTGCCTGGCTGTTTCTACTCAAAACCACGTTTACTTTTATGATCTGACGACTTTTAAGCTGACAAAGAAACTCTTTCGGGGACCTTCTCCTGAGATGAAGCAGACGGGATCGGTTAAGCTGTATTCCGAGCGAACCCGCTTTGATGCGCCGATGTGTTTTGACAGCGACAGCCTTCTGATCTGCTGTGAAAAACTGTTCAGTTTTTATGATGAGCGGTCTCATCAGGAGTCTGAGACGATCAAGCAGCTGTACGTTATCGATACTGCCGCTTTAGAAATAGAGGAATGTATCAATTATCAGGGCTTTGCACATGCGGTTTACCGTGAAACCGGCGGGATTGTCATTGCCTGCGGTGAGGGAAGACTGTGGATGCGTGAGCAGTATCACAACGGCGCTTCGGGATATTTCCGCTCCACCGCCGATGCGGGCGTCAAACGCTATAACGACGGCCCGATGCCGCAGCCGGACACAATTTTTGATGTCAGTGTTTCATATATCCTGAAAACTCCGGCCATGCGCCTGATTGCCGCTGATGAAGGCGACATCCTCTGTGTAAAAAAAGACGGTGAACAGATCTGGTTCAATATTCCGTCAAAACCGGCTGCCATGACGATGGAAAACGCGCAGCTGCTCGTTCTTGATGACGGTGCAAAGAACGGAGGCGTTCCGCGGCAATACAGATTCAACGTAACTTAATAAACTGCAAAAGCCTCTTTTGCTGGATCGGACGATCGGCTTTATACACTTTTTTAGTTTGTTGCAGACACACGACAGAAGGGAGCACCTATGAAAAACGAAGTTCTGGGCAACTATATCATCTCCACCGGAAAACTGACTCCTGATCAGCAAAACATGCTGGCGCAGTCACTTGCCCTTTTTGCTGCAATGGGCGGCCTTGAAGGCTCCGTCAAAGCCGCGGTTTCCTGCGAGGTTCCTATGGAGATGTTCGAGAACGAAGCCCATGCCATGTACACATTTATAAAAGAAAACAACGGGGAGAAGGATCTGAATAAAAGCAATACCGCTGTGCTCTGGCATGATACATCTCTCCCTGATGCCGGCGTCTGGTGCTGCTTGATTATCAGCGGAAAATACAAGGATTATCAGGACTGTGACACGGTTTTCGGCCCCTGTTACGGATCGGCTGTCTCCAGGGAAGAATGGAGCCAACTCTCCGAAGAGTGCAGAGCCCTGATGAAGCAGGCCGCGGCGTATGAAAGAAAAGGTGACCTGAAGCAGGCGATATATTATTACGGAACGGCCTACAGCAAGGACAGAAGCAGCTTCGTAATGGGTAGAAAACTGTGCCGTGTGATGCTTCAGTCCGACGATCAGTCTGAACGCGAAACGGTTTTTAAGATCATTTCACAGCTTGCCCGGCTGAACGGGAACAAGGCCATGACTGGAGCGGACTATGCGCTGCTTGCCAAAAGCCTGTATGTCTATGTCGAGAATGGTTCTGAGGGCGAGCTGGACAAGCTTTTGAAACCCAAGGGTTATACGACGAGAAAATACCTGGAACGCGCAATCTCTGACGCGCGGTTTATGGGGACTGACATCCCTGAATTCAAAGAAATGCTGAAGTCGACCAGGAAGGGGCTTGGCGGGTTGTTCGGTAAAAGGTAGAAAGAAATCGTTATTCTAAAAAAGCGTCATTGCTTTTCTGTTGCACGAACCGATTATATGATTATATAATAAAAGGAGAATGACAATGAAAAACAAGATTCTTGGCGTGTTTATTATGGCGGAAGGCCAGCCGGATTCACAGCAGGCCAATATGCTGGGCATGGGCATCATGATGGAGTTCAAATTTAAGGGAGGCTTGGATTGGAATGGTGCGGCACGTACGGCGTTTGGAGCCGACATTGGTGCCTATGACAGCGAGGAGCATGCGATGTGTGCTTTTATCGAGCAGGATGGTTACAGAAATCTGCTCACCCGGGATAACACAGCTGTATTCTGGCACGATACAACCTACCCATCGCTGAATGTATACTGCTGCGTCATCATCAACGGCAAATATCAGAGTTTTCCTGACTGCCAGACGGTTTTCGGGAAATATATTGGTAAAGCCGCCTCGCGGGCATCCTCGCCGAAATCCGGGAGCAGTGCGGATCCTCTGGCATCCCTTCCGGCCGGATGCCGAAAGTATGTCGAGGAAGGCGACAGACTGCACAAAATGGGGAAGATTGAAGAAGCGATTGTAGCCTACGGCAATGCTTATGACTTAAAGAAGGGTAATTTGTATTTAGGCACCAAGCTGGTCGGTGAGATGCTTCAGTCAAAGGATATCAAACAGCGGGAAATGGGTTTCTATGTCGTTATGCAGGTCGCTCAGCTGGATACTTCCAATACTATGAAGGGTGATTACTATGTCCTGCTGGCCAAGAGCCTTTACGCTTATATCAAGGATAAAAACGAAGCCAAGCTGGATGCGGATCTGGCATCTATCGGTACTACAACACGAAAGTACCTCACTTCCGCAATTTCTGATGCACGTTACCTGGGCACGGATGTACCTGAATTCAAGGAAATGGATGCCGCACTTGAACAAGGGACGAAAAAGAGCGGCTTCTTCAGAAGAAACAGATAACGGCAGCTTTCATTTTTCACAGGAATGAAGAATGTATCTTTAAACAAAAACAATATAAAGGAGAACCTGTAACCATGCTGGAAGAATTGAAAAAAGAAGTGCTGGAGGCCAATCTGCTGTTGCCGAAGTACGGGCTTGTAACTTTTACCTGGGGCAATGTCAGCGGTATCGACCGTGAAAAAGGCCTCGTTGTCATCAAGCCAAGCGGAGTTGACTATGACGGCATGAC
>CACZNZ010000233.1 GCA_902782625.1 uncultured Lachnospiraceae bacterium
AGTCCAAGGAATGTGTCTCCGCATATGAGAATCCCATACATGGGAAAGATTGGTAGCAGGGCGTCAATCGCGACAGCGATTTTAAGATATAACCGGTTCATGCCGAAATGCCAGAGGCTGGTAATCAGTGTCGAATATCCCAGGGCATATAGGATGCATTGCAGGCCGGTCAGGCAGCCCAGCGCCATCTTAATATCCCCCATCTTCAGCCCCAGATCCATAAATTTTCCGATTAGCCAGGTATGGATAAAGGGATGATCATTGGTGTAGAGGACATTGACACCATCCGTAATCCATCTGCCCTGAAAATGTACGGGGAAATGATAGTACTGAAGAATCTGGTTAATGACATCCCCGTGCATGGTTCCTGGCCAGAACGCGATATAGTAGGGAAGCCAGCACAGGATAATCGCCAGAAAAGTTACAAGGAAAACAGGTATCCTGGTTTTCATGATAGCTTTTTTCCCGCCGTCGGAAGAACCCGCCACATCAGTCATGCTCTTATTCAGGTATGCGTTCATGGAAAGAAAGACTGCACATTGGAGTATGAACCAGGAAGAAATATTGACAAGGCTCTTCAGGAATACAAAACCGGATGAAAGATACGGATCCCAGTTGCCTTTAAATCGATAGACCGTTCCTATCCACTGGCAGACGGAGAATATGATCGCAGCGGGAATGTAGATAATCAGTTCTCTGAATCTGTGCCGGTTTGAACACGCATACAACAGCATGATGAAGACCATGATGGCCAAAAGGCTGAATATGACCGTGCTGGTCCTGGGATGACGCATGCTGACCATAAAGGCTGCGTACAGTCTGGTCCAATGATTGTTTCCTTCAAACTTTCTTAAAAGAGCTTTTCCGGATGTCTCTTCCATATTGAGAGAAAGCCCGAATGCCGTGTAAATGCTTAAAAGAACCAGCAAAAGTATATATCTCTTTTTAAAAGATAGTCTGATATTAACCGTCATGCTTTTTCTCCTAGCCTTTTAAACTCGTTTTCCATAAGCTGTAATCTGAATTCAAACTCCTGTCGGCTCCTGTTCTTATTGTTGTCAAGCAGGAGTCCTATAGACAGTGAGAGGAGCGCAGCGACCATGACAAAACCGGAGCAGATCAGGGTAGGGAACCTTTCAACCATATGGGTTGTCAGATAGTCGGCGAAAACAGGAATAAACAGAGCCCCACTGATGATGGTCAACAAAAGGGTGATCAGTCCGTAAAAGCGGAGGGGCTGATAGGTGCGGAAAAGACGGATGATAGTGAAGATGATCTTCATGCCGTCCTGGACAGTGTTTAGCTTGGATTCGCTGCCAGCCGGCCGGTCTTTGTAATCCACGATCACATTTTCCGTGTACATGTTCTTATCCACAGCGTGAATGGTCATCTCCGTTTCTATCTCGAATCCTTTAGACATAACCGGGATGGTTTTGACGAACTGAAAACTGAAAGCCCGATATCCGGTCATGATATCTTTGATATTGCTTTTGAATATAAAGTTGATGGATGCTTTTACAAAGAAGTTTCCGAAATTGTGGAATCTTCTCTTATTCTCCGTATAGTAGGTAGAGGACAGGCGGTCTCCGACCACCATATCAGCCTTCTTCTTAAGGACAATATCTGCCATTTCTCTGGCAGCTTCCGCTGGGTAGGTATCGTCTCCGTCCGTCATGATGTAACACCTGGCATCAATCTCCCGGAACATCCTGCGTATAACATTTCCCTTGCCCTGCAGGTATTCATGACGCACAATGGCGCCGGCCTTCCTGGCCACTTCCACTGTTCGGTCACTGGAATTGTTGTCATAGACATAGATCACAGCTTCCGGAAGGACCCTTTTAAAGTCCGTCACGACTTTTTCTATGGTCTGTTCTTCGTTATAACATGGTATCAATACTGCAATGGTATCCATTATCCCTCTCCTTCCATGACGGCAGTTTTCAATTCTGGTCCGAACTTACATCATTCCATCTTACGCTATCACAGGAAACCGACTCCGTCAATCTTTCTTGACAGCTTAAGAGCAACTAATTATACTTTAAGTTATCATAAAGTAAGGGGGGAGTAATATCATGCAATGTCCCAAATGCGGAGAACCGATTGCCGCAAAAGATAAATACTGTATGAAATGTGGTACGCCATTGTCCGATGCGCCCTATCAGACTATCGACCCTGTAGAAAAGAAATCCGGAGGAAAAAAAATCGTCCTTGGGATTTTTATAGCCATACTGATTCTTGGTCTGCTGGCAGGAGCCGGGTATTACATTTATCTGCACATCGTAAAGACAAGATGCCGGGAAGTCACGGATCAGATATTTACGGCAGCCAAAACCATGGATCTTTCCTCGTTTTCCAAAGAGGATCTTCCGGAGCAGCTGCAGGGAGAAACCGATCTGAAAAAATACATCGCTGCACAAATGCAGGAAATGCTTCGAAGCAGTGAGCTGGGGGCGTATATTGATGTCGATAAACTAGATATCGACTGGGATCAGATCTGCACGGAAATCGCTTCAGAAGCAGAATACGAAATCACGGATGTCGATGCGGATTATCGCAGTTGTACCGTGAAAGTACACACGAAAAATCTTGATTTTTCCAGCCTGCCGACAGTAATTGCCAAGGAGATAGAATCACAGATTAATGATGAGAATTCCACTCTTTGGGAATCCATAAAGGAAGGAATCATGTCATTGTTTGGTGGAGAATCCTCCGAGAACG
>CACZNZ010000234.1 GCA_902782625.1 uncultured Lachnospiraceae bacterium
TGAGGCGACAGCTCTTCTTATGGGGCTGGTGTTCCTGATCGATATTATCCGGACGCAAAGAATCTACAGGGATGAGCTCCTTGTTATCTTATTAACGCTGTGTATGCTTGCGCTCGGTCTCGCAGGAAACATCAGGTTCAACCTTGTAGGCAATCGCTATTACTGGATGCTCGACGCGTTTAATATGTTCAAATTCATCGCTGCCTCCCTGGGAGCGGTGCGCCTTTTCTCGGAAACGAAATATAACGAATATATAATTCAATACCTCACTCTTTTCGTCGAGATCATTATCACGATTTCAACGTTATGTCTGATCATAAACTGCTTCACAGATATCAACATGACGACAGATGTGCGGTATGGTTTTCGCACTTTCAATTTCGTTTTCATACGTGTCGGGGATTTTTATGAAGCAGGGCTTTATATGCTAATGGTCCTTTTTGCAGATCTCTTTATTGAAAAGAGGCGGATCACATGGCTGTTCATTGCACTGACGATGATCAATATGGCATCGACACTCCGATCGAGAGCGTTCATATTCGCGTTCCTCTTCATCTTATTCTATGTTGTCTTCGTCGTTTTCAGGGTGGAAAAGATAAAAATACGATATGCAGTGCCGCTTGTGATTGCTGCTGCTTTCACATTTGCAGGTCAGTTCACGTTCTATTTTTCGGGAACCACCGCAAGAAGCGTACTGCTCCGTTACGGTGTCAGAACGATGAGAGCATATTTTCCGCTCGGAGCGGGTTTCGGCACCTATGGAACAGCAGTAGCGCAGCAGCACTATTCAAAATTATATCTCAGGTACGGCTTCTGGCGATATTTCGGAACATCCATGAAGAACAGGTCATTCCTGCTGGATAATTACTGGCCGGGAGTAATGGCTGAGATCGGATTCTTCGGAGCTGTATTGATGCTCATTGTGATCCTGACGCTCTTTCGGCGAAACGCACGACTTTGCAGAAATCCATATGCGAGAGTGTGTGTCTACAGTGTGTGGGTAGCGGTATTTGCCTCGAGCGCAGTTTCTTCCTCGTTCTTCGCAGCTACAAAAGCCATGGTCATGGGCGCTATGGTCAGTGTCTTCCTCCCGATTGTCGAACAGGCTGCGGAATCGGGAGAAGCCCTCTCTGTGCGGGAAAAGTTCGTTTCTTTCTGGAAGAATAACAGATTTTTGAAAAAAAAGAGTGTCCTGCAGCGATTTGTTCTGATTGCCGCGATACTCGGTGTGTTCTGTGTCGGCGTGCTTGGAGTCAGATATCGAGCGAAGATCCAGAATAAATTTTTCCCGTCAACGGTCAGAAAAAGTGCTTCTATCACAGTGAATCCGGATCCTCTTATATATAACGGGGGCGAATTTGAACCCTTTACGGATGACATCTTGCTGAAAAACGCCAGGTTAAGGGATATAAGCATAAGAGATAAGTCAGTAGACTTCATAAGAAAAATTACAGGTGAGAAGTACTATACACTGACTGACGAGGAAATCGAGGCTGTAACCGGCGAAAAGGTCGTAGGCGGACTGACAAAACCTGAAGTAATGGAAAATTCTCCCGCCGGGACGGAAGTGGATCTTTCCGCTTTTGAGGAAGTCATGAGCACAGAAGAGCGGGAGCATATTCTCGAAACTTCTAAAGCCCTTGATGAGACTTTTAACATTAGCGGCGATCCGCTGAAAGAATTATTGAAGCTCACGGTGGCAACAGCCGGGACAGGCAACTTCCGGGACCGTTTGATGTATTACTATTACAGAACATATTCCGGTTATAAACTTCAGGTCACGAGAAAGTTGAGGCTGGAAGGGTATCATCTGCCATCAATGATGGTGCCGGAAACTCTGCCTCCCGTTACCCGCGATATGATAAATTTCGATGCTGAATCTGTGCGGGATCTTAAAAGGCAGTATACTGCATTTGCCGATTATTTGGGAATTATGACTGATAACGGCTACGGCGGGGACGGCAACAAGGATATCACTTACCAGGGAAAATGGGATAAGTATGCCAGCCAGCATCTGACGATCAAGTTCATTCACGATACGCTATACGGAATTTCGGTAAACAGAAGATTCGATGTGAGACTGGAAGGACCGGAAATCACTTTGACTGATCAGGGAATCACGCTTCTTAAAGGCAGCGATTTCAATCCATATGATTACGTCGAGAGTGTGCGTGATGCGGACGGAAAGAATATGATGGGACTTCTCACCGTAGATAATCCTGTCGATACGAACGTCCCGGGGTTCTATTGTGTTGTTTATACGTGCGGTCCTGAATCAGTAATAAACCTGAGTGTGAAAGTAGCCACAGATAAAGTCTATTACAGTTTACAGGATCAATGATGATTGCGCAAAAAAGCGGCTCTGCATGCGGGAATAATACCCGGTCTGCGGAGCCGCTCTTATTACGCTTTGACTATTACATTTTGTTCAGGTCGTTTTTAATCTGCGTTGTTGAAATTTCCGGAGTTCTCGGAAGATATACAACTTCAACGCCCTGTTCCTTAAGAAAATCGAACTTACCTTCCCAGTCATCACCAATCACGAATGTATCGATATGGTATTCCTTGACATCGGAGACTTTCTGTTCCCAGTTTTCTTCCGGGATGACAAGATCGACATAGCGAATAGCTTCAAGGAGTTCTTTTCTCTGCTCATAAGAGAAGTAGCACTTCTTCTGTTTCATATTCCAGTTGAATTCATCTGTCGACAGTGCGACTACCAGATAATCGCCCAGAGCCTTGGCTCTTCTTAACAGGTTTATGTGACCATAATGAAGCAGGTCAAATGTGCCGTAAGTGATAATTCTTTTCACTTGAATTCCCCCCTATACATTTCATCCGGTCGGATGTTGTTTTCTTTGCGCATATGAATCTATACACGTGACTTTCGATATTATAGCATTCACTTAAGATTTAAACAATAAGTATCTTTATATTCAAATTCTGCTCTTAAGATTCGGCGTGGCACGTGGGGCAGCGTCAGTCAATGTTTCGTTGATGATCGTCATCTGTATCCGTGTTATCCGAATTCAGAAATTCTGCGGCGCGCTGGCGCAGACTCTGCAGGGCATCGCTGTACATTTCATGGTAAAGCAGCGGAAACGCTCTCAGTATGCGCAGCGGACCGAAGACCCTGTGGCGAAAGGCTGCTTTATAAATCTCTGATGAGCGATTCTTAAGTTCAGCCAGCTTATTCTCAAGAGCTTCTCTGGTCTGCTCGATATTATCCTCGGCAGCTATCTTAGTCTCAGCGATTGCATATGCAGCGTCATCTCTGTGTTCGGCGTACGCGCTGAAAGCGGCTTCTTTCGTTTCATTAATAGCTGCAATTGCCTCGTCCATGCGCTCATTATAAGCGCTGACAGCCGCTTCTTTTGTCTCATTGATCGCAGTCATTGCCTCTTCTTTACGCTCGGCGATAGCTTCTTTGATATCAGCCTCGACCTGAACGCTTGCGGGTTCCGGAATCCCGGCTGCTCTGAATCGGTTATACTCCTTGTTATCGATCACGTCACCGGCGGCAAATGCCTGATCCAGCACAGCATACATTGTATCTTCCTTGACAAGTCCGGCTTTAGTCAGCCCTGCATCTACAAGAACTTCCGCGGCTATCGATCCTCCCGCGACAAGTTTAGTGATCTGATCGCTGACGAACCGCATATCCTTCTGGATCTGATCGAGTTCCTCGAGAGAGCGGTTCAGCTTCAGCATAATAAGCACGCTGACTACGAAATCCGAAAAATAGGCAATAATCAAAACCAGTATGATCCATATTCCGATTGCTGCCGGCAGGAACTGAACAGTTGCTCTGTCAATGAATGGGTGCGCAAATTTGACGAGAAATACTACTCCGAGACCCCAGATGAGGGAAAACTTTAAACAGATGTATCCTCGAAAGTTGTATTTTTCGCTGCTGTAGTTCCACCATCGGGCGTGGAACGCTTTATCCAGCATAAATCCGCCGAGAAGCTCAACCGCCGTTGTCAGGAAGACACCGATCGGATACAGCATTATAATGCTTATATCCTGAAGCGTTCCTCCGCTTCCATCTATAATAAGATGAACGGCAGCAAATACCAGGACGACTCCGAAACCGTACACCGGGCAGACAGGTCCGTTGAGAAAGCCCCTGTTGACCAGGCGGTGGGCTTTCATAGCGTGGAATACGACCTCCACACACCAGCCTATAAATGAATAAATAACAAAATACCACAGAATCTGATACAGAGTCATTCCGAAGAGAACTGTGTTCATAGCAATTCCTTTCATGTAAAAATTATCACTGTCATATAATCGATTCCTGTAATCTTCAAATTACAGGTTCAAGCTATTTTAGATTAGAAAAGTAAAGTTGTCAAATGTGGTAAATACTCTTAGATTTTCCAAAAAATATGGTATAATTAATTAATGTTATTCGGAGGTGACGATCATGGGAATAATCAAAAATTTTGTTACGGGACTGTTATCGAAAAAGAAACCCGGCGATGATGAAGAAATCATACAGATTCAGCCCGTTGATGAGCCGGACCGTAATTTTATCGAACATGAGAGCCGCTATGATACACCGGACTACCAGGCGTTTCTTCAGGAAAAGGGCTACATTGATGTAGAAGAGACAAGAGGAAATAAGGCCGAAGAGGATCCTGAAGTTCCTCCTGTATGTGAAGTCGATCAGGATTTTATAGACGAAGCCGTTGCGGAACTGGGGGTAAATGATGTTTGGCCGGAAGAAGAAGAGGATTGAAAAGAAATCTTATGACAGGGAGAATATGAAGCCTGTCCTGCACGCGAGCATTTGCACCGGTGAGACAGTTGCCGGTTTTAAAAACAGGCAGACGGGCAAGTTCGAGGAAGTCATGCTTATTAAAAGTGAGGCGGACAAAGAGCTCTTTAAAGAGATCTACGATATCACAGAGGATCTTCCGACAGAGTATTGATGTCAGATGACAAAGACATGGATTAGTTGTCAGCTGCTTCTGAACAGATTATGTGCTATGCATCAGAATCGAAGCTTGTATACTTTGGGACAGCCCTGCGGCTGTCCTTTTCGTCTGTTTAAGCAGCCTGATTCGCAAACGCTTTTCAGGACCATTGCAAGGCATGCTCCGGCTTCGGCGTTTTCGATATATGAGGATTGACAAAATCTTATGCAAGCGGTTAAATAATGATTCATAAAGAAATAAGCGAGGAAACTTATTATGCCTGACAAAA
>CACZNZ010000235.1 GCA_902782625.1 uncultured Lachnospiraceae bacterium
CCATCATGGGCCATGAAAATACATCTTTCTGAAGAGGAACTTTATGAACATCAAAAAAGCAAAAGAAGATATTAAGCATACCGTTACAGCCTATCTGGCCAAAGATGACTACGGGCAGTACCGCATCCCGGTTCTCAGACAGAGGCCGATCCTGTTGATGGGGCCTCCCGGCATCGGCAAGACCCAGATCATGGAACAGATCGCCAGAGAATGCGGCATCGGTCTGGTCGCTTATACGATTACCCATCACACCAGGCAAAGTGCCGTTGGACTACCCTTCATCCGGGAAAAAACATTTGAAGGAACAGAATATTCCGTCACGGAATACACCATGAGCGAAATCATCTACAGTATCTACCGTTACATGGAAGAAACCGGACGTAAAGAAGGCATTCTCTTTATCGACGAGATCAACAGTGTTTCCGAAACCCTTGCGCCTACCATGCTCCAGTTTCTGCAGTATAAAACCTTCGGAAACCAGGCGGTCCCAAAGGGATGGATCATTGTTGCAGCAGGCAATCCTCCGGAATACAATCGGAGTGTTCATGAATTTGACTTTGTCACCCTCGACCGTGTCCGGAAAATCGACGTAGAAGAAGATCTTGACGCGTTCCGAAGCTATGCCAGATCCCGTCACCTTCATCCATTCATCATCAGTTATCTGGAGCTTCGGCCTCAGAATTTTTACCGGACTGAAAATGATGTGGACGGCATGCAGTTTGTTACGGCAAGAGGCTGGGAAGACTTAAGTGAATTGATTCTGACTTATGAAGCCCTGGACATTCCTGTCGATAAGGATATCATCAGACAATTTCTCCAGCATGAAGAGATTGCGGCAGATGCAGCCGCTTACTATGATCTTTATCGCAAATACCGGGATGATTACGATATTGGCCGTGTTCTGACCGGCCAGGTACCAAAAGATATCTATCAGAAACTGTTTGCAGCTTCTTTCGACGAAAGGCTGAGCTGCATCGAGTTATTGGTAAGCGGCCTACACGAGACCGTATCCCGGTACAAAGATGCTGACAGGCTGACTGCTGACGCATTTGCCTGTCTGAAAGAATACAGAGAGCTCTTGAAAACCGGGAAACCGGATTTCGATGCCTGGATTACCAATAAACACATGCTGCTTGCAAAAAATGTGAAAAGCGGTCTGCTGACCGGACAGGATATCGCCCGGGAGGAAAAACTCTTAGCGCATCTTGCCGGCTGGAGACCCGATCATACCCTTTCTGACAAAGAGGCTTTCCTCTATGCCAAAGAAAAGTTTACGCCTCTGGATCTTGCCCGCAAAGAACTGGAGGCCGCTTCAGAAAAAGCGATAGGCCATGCTTTTACTTTTATGGAAGAAGCATTTGAGGAGGATCAGGAGATGGTGGTTTTCGTCACAGAACTTACGATGGATCCTATCCTTTCCCACTTCCTCTCCGAACATGAAAATGCATCTTATAATACTTATCTCTCCACCCTTCTTCTTGGCAGCCGCCGCGCTGCGATTTTGAAGGAGCTTGACAGAGACCGGATCTACTCAGATCCGATGAATTATTCATTTTAGAGATTGGAGGCGATGATGATGAAAAAACATTTAACGATCTGTATGTATGGAGCCTCAAGTGAGACGGTCAATCCGATTTATTTCACCGAGGCGGAAAGGCTTGGAAAAGAACTCGCCCGAAGAGGACACTCCCTGCTCTATGGTGGCGGAAGCACTGGTCTGATGGGAGCCATCTCCCGAGGTGTCACTTCAGAGGGCGGAAGGATCATCAGTGTCCTTCCGAAATTCATGCATGCCTATGAGGGAATCAATCAGAATGTTTCCGAACTGGTTGAAGTAGACACGATGGCAGAGCGAAAAGAAATCATGGAAAACCGTTCAGATGCCTTTCTGGTCACCCCCGGCGGTATCGGAACGCTTGATGAGTTTTTCGAGATCCTCACTCTGGTTTCACTGGACCGAAAAAAAGCTCCCATTATCCTTTATAACATAAACGGTTTTTTCAATAATCTGCTGAACCTGATTGACCACAGCATCGATGAAGGATTTATCCGTGCACATATCCGTCAGCTGTTATACGTGACCCAGGATCC
>CACZNZ010000236.1 GCA_902782625.1 uncultured Lachnospiraceae bacterium
ATAACGAATCATTATCTGTATAGTATAAATAAGAGAAAAGTCCTTGTGTTTATGCCTGTAAGAGAGTAAAATATAAGTAACTGTATTCGGCCGGTGCTGGCCGGCATATTACTGATATGGAGGTATATTATTTATGAAGATTATCATGTTGGGTGCGCCAGGGGCTGGAAAAGGCACACAGGCTAAGATGCTTTCTGAGAAATATGACATTCCGCATATTTCCACAGGGGATATTTTCCGTGCGAATATCAAGAATAATACAGAACTTGGAAAGAAGGCAAAAAGTTACATGGATGCAGGTGCGCTGGTTCCGGATGAGCTGGTAGTGGACCTGGTTGTTGACAGAATAAAGAATCAGGATTGTTTCAAAGGTTTTATCCTTGATGGATTCCCAAGAACGATTCCGCAGGCAGAAGCGCTTGACTATGCGCTGAATAATCAGAATGAAAAGATTGATTTTGCAGTGAATGTTGATGTTCCTGATGAAGCGATCATTGAGAGAATGTCCGGAAGAAGAGCATGTGTTGGCTGTGGCGCAACCTATCATATTCATTACAATCCGACGAAAAAAGAAGGCGTATGTGATGTGTGCGGGGAGAAATTGATTCTTCGTGAAGATGACAAGCCTGAGACAGTGAAGAAGAGACTCGATGTATATCATAAGCAGACTCAGCCGCTTATTGACCATTATGAGAAGAAAGGAGCTCTTCTTACGGTAGACGGAACCAGAGATATTAAGGTTGTCTTTGAGGAAATCTGCAGACATTTGGATCGGTAGACAGATGATCCTATGACAGAATAAAAAGACTTTTCGGGGCTGTCGGAGTTGGCAGTCCCGACATTTTTTTATTTTTTACTTGTAACGGAGAAATTTTATGGTAGAATATAAATTAGGCTATTTTGCGAAGTCTCTTTGCGGTCATGACAAGGGAAGAATTTATATGATCGTAGAGGAAAGAGGCGAGATGGTCGGATTGTGTGACGGATGCAGGCGTCCGCTCGCAAAACCTAAATACAAAAAAAAGAAACACGTACAGATGATGCGCGCTGAAGAACTGGCAGAGAGCTTTGAAGAGCTGATTGCTTCCGGAGATGCGGATGCAAGGATCAGAAAGGAGACATCATCAAAAGAGAAGAATGAAAGAGAAAGCAGGAGGATGTAAAACATGTCGAAATCAGATGTAATCGAAGTCGAAGGTAAGGTTGTGGAGAAGCTTCCTAACGCGATGTTCAAGGTGGAACTCGAGAATGGTCATCAGGTTCTCGGGCATATCAGCGGAAAGCTGCGTATGAACTTTATCAAGATTCTTCCGGGAGATCGTGTGACAATCGAACTTTCCCCCTACGATCTGACAAAAGGCAGAATTATCTGGAGAGACAAGTAATCCGAAGGACTGCATATTAGATAGATGCCTGTGCTTCATTGCTTTATGAATCGTCAGGCTGTGTTGTAAGAATTCACAATGCCAGAAAGGAGTGGTATGCTCTTTTTTGGCATTTTTATGCTTGCTTTTAAAAATTGATAATGTTATAATAGATTTCAAGTGTTTTTGAAAGGAGAGATTTATCGTGAAGGTTAGAGCATCCGTTAAGCCTATCTGCGAGAAATGTAAAGTCATTCGTCGCAAAGGCGCAATCAGAATCATTTGCGAAAATCCAAAGCATAAGCAGAGACAGGGATAAAAACATGGGATCATGTTTTTAGAACTGTTTTTTGTTGTGCAGTTGGTATGGTATCCTGTCGGTCATCCAGGATGACCTAATAAAGATAGCAGGGAAACACATACCTGTGGATACCATCAATGTAATTGCTACCGTCATAGCAATTTTTTAAAAATGCGGCTGCGGTAGGAAGAATCTGTTCCTGCCGAATTGAAGAGAAATCAGGAATTAATCGAAAGGGAGACACGCTAGTCATTTCACCGTACTGCGGTAGCGATGGATCCTGATCGACGCACATTAGTGGAGGTACACACATGGCTCGTATTTCAGGTGTTGATTTACCTAGAGACAAACGTGTAGAGATTGGG
>CACZNZ010000237.1 GCA_902782625.1 uncultured Lachnospiraceae bacterium
AAGGGTTTACCAATGCGACAGATGCTGCTGATTATCTGGTGGAAAAAGGAGTTCCTTTCCGCGATGCACATGGCATTGTCGGAAAACTGGTACTTTACTGTATTGATCAGGGAATATCCCTTGATGAGATGCCTCTGGAAGAATACAAAAAGATCAGTCCCGTGTTTGATGAGGATATCTACGAAGCCATCTCTATCAGGACCTGCATTGAAAGAAGAAACACACTGGGCGCACCGGGCCCTGAAGCGATGAAAAAAGTCCTTTCCATCAACGAATCCTGGATTGACGAGCGACGTTAATCTAAAACCTGAATCCTAAAAAAGCCGCAAAAGCTGAGCAGGCATTTCGCTTAACTTTTGCGGCTTTTTTATTTTTTAACTTTTCACATGAGATAGTTCATTCAGGACAATTCAATCTGTCCAAGCCAGTTGGGATCGTCCTTCATATCGGAAAAGAAAACTTTTCCAAGATTCTCAGGATCCTTAGCCTGATGGAATTTGAAGATCACTTGTCCGTCAGGCATTTCTCCGACAATCTCGATCTTTCCCATAGGATGGGACATAGCATATCTAACACTCTTTCCCTGTCCGTTCATCATGCCCTTTGCTTTTTCTACGATAGAGAGACCTTCTTTGATCGGTAACTGGAACTGGTTTTTCACGCCACGCACCGGTCTGCATTGGAAAATGTAATATGGAACTATTCCAATCGAGGTCAGCTTTCCCATCAGCTCGCTGAGCACCGCAGCATCATCATTGACCCCCCTCAGAAGCACCGTCTGATTACGGATGACAAGACCTGCATCCTGAAGCATCCTGACAGCTTTAACCGATTCTTCCGTCACTTCCCTTGGATGATTATAATGAGTAACGATAAAAATCTGTTTCTTTTGGTTATATTTTTTCAGAATCTTGCAAAGATCCGGATCCTGCGTAATTCTTGCAGGAAATGTAACCGGGGTTCTTGTTCCAAACCTGATAAAATCAAGATGGGAAATCTCAGTAAGTAGAGACAGATACAGTTCAATGATTTCGTTGTCAAGCAAAAAAGAATCTCCACCTGTCAGCAAGACATTCGTCACTTCCGGATGATTCTTCACATATTCGGCCACCTTATAAGGAACACCGGCCGTCTCCTTCTGATTGTCCAGTCCCACGAGACGTTTGCGGAAGCAGTGTCTGCAATACATCGCGCATTCGTGGGTTGTAAGAACAAGAACCGTCTGTCTGTATTTATGCTGGAGTCCCTGAAACTTTGTATTGGATGATTCTCCGCTGGTATCAAAACTGCCGGACAGATCAGTCTCGCTGATAGATGGCACTGCCAGTCTGAAAATCGGATCTGTATCAACATTTTCCCAATCTACAAGAGACAGGTAATAACGAGTGGCACTCATGGGAAAACGGCATAGGATCTCATGGAGTATTTTTTCCTGTTCTTTCGTGAGGGACATATACTCCATCAGATCGTGTGTAGTTGTCACATTGTTCTTTAAAATATCTTTCCAACTCATCATATTCTCCTAATTATAATTAGTCTGTTTTGATACATTTAGTATATATATAGCATAAATCTTGTTAATTATCAACAAAAATAAGTACGGTTTTTGTTCATCATGGCAAAAAAATACCGCCAGGATCTATGACGATATGCATAAACCCTGACGGCAGAGGCTGTATTTCAGCCCGATTTGTTAATTTTGTTTCCAAACAGATTAGCTGTTATGTTCTACTGTCTTATGAACGATATCTCTCATCTGTGGCCATGTCTCCATGTAGCGCTCCAGATAGAACTTATACTGCTCATGATTCTTCATGTTCGGTGTAAATGTCTTATCTACACGAACAAGTGTATCAGCTGCCTCTGTGAAGTCTTTAAAGAGACCTGCGCCAACGCTGGCGATGATAGCATCACCAAGACATCCTGCACTCTGATTCTCCACTGTTGTGTACATCGGAACACCGATGATATCACAGTGCATCTGCATCCAGAAATCAGAAGTACAGATACCGCCTGCTGCGTAGATTTCTTTTACATCATAGCCTGCATCATTCATGCTCTTGATACAGTGAGCTGCACCGAAAGCAACTCCCTCATAAACGGCTCTTGCGATATGAGCTGTTGTAGTACCGATAGATAATCCCCAGAAGATACCACGTGCTTTGGAATCAGCATACGGATCACGGTTGCCCTGGAAATCAGAGTTCATGACAACACCTTCACAACCGATCGGAACCGCAGCAGCTTTCTCTGTGATCAGATCATAGATGTTCATCTCGCGCTCAGTAGCTTCCTGCAGCCAAGAACCTGGAAGGAGGTTGTTTCTGAACCAGGTCAGGATTGCACCGGAGGATGTCTGTCCACCCTCAAGAAGACTGGTTCCGTCATACATACAGATCGGATATGTTCCA
>CACZNZ010000238.1 GCA_902782625.1 uncultured Lachnospiraceae bacterium
AAGGAAGAGTTCACCTTCAAGCTTCCGAAGAGCGAGAATATCGGAACCGGACTCGGTGATCTGCTGAAGGGACTGAAGCTGAACTGACCTGGATCTAAGTATGAAGATAAAGTCGTGTCTATGCCGGCAGGCAAGGCACGACTTCTCTTTGTTTTGAAATGGGAGATCCCGGACCTGTACCATTCAAGCATATACAAAGGAGATACTTACTTATGTATAAACACAGCGTTTTTTCTTTTCTCCAGGCCTTTATAATAGTATTTTGCTGCCTGGCTATTCTGCCGTGCAGTGATACAATTCAAACTGTATATGCCGAAGAAACTGCTGACCCGGATCAGGCAGCGGCGGATGAGGCTGCTGAACATGCCCAGGTCACATTTTCCCAGGAAGCCGGAGCTGATATTGAAGGAGAAACGGTTGAACTTTATGCACCGGAAGGATATGACATTTATTATACGGTGGATGGTTCTGATCCGACGACTGCATCTGCAATGTACACGGAACCGCTCTTGCTGCAGGCAAACAGCAGTGTACTTGCTGCCGAATCCGATAAGATCAACGTAGGTCATTTTAGAATCTATGAAGACAGCACTCTTCCCAAAGCAATCACATTAAAAGCCATGGCTGTATCGTCATCTGACGGCACAGCAGGGCCAGTCGCAACGAGAACATTCTTTTTCCAGGACAGAGAATCTGTGATCGTAATCGCTCTTTCAACAGATTACAGTAATCTGTTAGACTATGATTCCGGCATTATGGTCAAAGGCGCTTACTATGATGAGTGGGTTAAGACACCTGAAGCGCAGGAGCTTATGGCGGATGACAAGACATGGCTTTATCAGGGGAACTATACACAGAAGGGCAAGGACTGGGAACGTCCGGCAACCATTGAGATCTTTGATAATCTCTATGGACAGGAGACGTACATTCTTGACAATTGCGGCATCAGACTCCGCGGCGGCGCGAGCCGTGTGGTAGCGCAAAAATCTTTCAATATCAACTTCAGGGATTCCTACGGATCAGAAGAGCTGAACTATTCCCTGTTCGATGATGCCAGAAACATTGATGGAGATCTTCTCACTTCCTACAAAGGATTCGGATTGAGAAGCGGCGGGAATGATACAGAGTATCTTAAATTCCACGATTCATTGATCCAGAACCTTGCAAAAGATCTTGGCATCACCACACAGGCGCTCAGGCCTGCTGTTCTTTATCTGAATGGGGAGTACATGGGAATCTATGTCTTAGTGGAAAGGTTCAGCGATAAATTTTGTGCCGACCATTACGATGTGAGCAGGGAAAACGTAATTATAATCGAAGAAGGTACAGTCGAAGAAGGCGAAGACGAAGATATCTCTTTCTATGAAGAATTGATGTCTTATGCAGACAAAGATCTGTCGGATGCTGCTGTCTACAGTGAATTCTGCAATGTTGTCGATATTGATAATATGATCGATTATTATGCTGTGCAGATCTACATCAGCAACGCCGACTGGGATCCGGAGAAGAATACCCGTGTATGGCGGGCAAGAACCCCTGAGAACGATGATTACGGTGACGGCAGATGGCGCTGGATCCTGTATGATACCGAATACTCTTCTTCGCTCTATAATATAGAAGATACGTCGTACCAGAACGATTCCATTGCCCGGACGATCGAGAAGGATCCTCTGTTTGCAAGTGTTGTCAGGAATCCTGATTTTTATAGTAAGTTCGCAGAAAAGATAAGCTATCTGTCGAATAATACTTTCGCATCAGAGAAAGTCAGTGCAGAAGTCGACAGACTCGCTGCACTGTATAAACCTTTCATGCCCAATTATTATAAACGTTTTGGAGATACGTCCAATAGGTGGGATATTAACATTAACAACATTAAAACCTTTTTTGAAAACAGATCTGAATTTATCCTGGATGCTGTGCAAAACTGGCAGCCGTAAAGAATCAGATTACATACCCCGCGATTTACTTACACAGGCTTTCTCAGCTTCTATTATGGCGCTGCGGAAGCCTTTTTCTTCGAG
>CACZNZ010000239.1 GCA_902782625.1 uncultured Lachnospiraceae bacterium
AACCGGATGGTGAAATTCACCTATGAAGGAATCTTCGAAGAAGTGCTGGATCGTCTTGGGCAGATGCCCCTCCCGCCGTACATTACCCATCAGTTAAAAGACCGCGACCGCTATCAGACTGTGTATGCAAAGTATGAAGGCTCAGCAGCAGCGCCGACAGCAGGACTGCATTTTACCAAAGAGCTCTTGGAGGAAATCCGGGATATGGGCGTAGAGATTGTCCGTGTGACACTTCACGTGGGACTGGGCACGTTCCGTCCTGTCAAAGTGGAAAATGTACTGGAACACCATATGCACTCTGAATTTTACCAGGTAAGTGAAGAAGCTGCCACAAAGATCAATGCTGTAAAAAAGGCCGGAGGCAGAATAATCTCCGTCGGAACAACCAGTACGAGAACACTGGAATCCGTCGCGGATCAGGACGGCATTGTTCATCCTGGAAGTGGAGAGACGGATATTTTTATTTATCCAGGATACATATTCAAAGTTGTCGATGTGTTAATAACCAACTTCCACTTGCCTGAATCCACGTTGCTGATGTTGGTGTCGGCATTGGCAGGAAAAGAGAATATTCTGGCAGCCTATCAGGAGGCGGTCAGGGAAAGATACCGATTTTTCTCCTTTGGAGATGCCATGCTGATTCAATAGATTGTTATTTTTTCTATCTGCGTTGCCAGGAGGTAGAAAAAGAAAGGGGCAGTATTCCTCGAAAGACAGGGATATTGCCCTTTTTTCATTAACATTGTCATGAACATGACTCCTGTGATATATTATATATATAATTATGCAATGACAGGAGGTTTGACTCATGAAATATCTGGAGAAAATTGAGAAAAGAAAATCCATACGGGAATTTATGAAAAGGGAACCGGAATCCAAAATGCTGGAAGATATCAGTAACTATTTTCAAAAACAGTACAAGCTGGTTCCTGAGATTGAAACAGAACTTGTCATCCGCACCGGGGATGTGAAAAACAGCCTGGAGGGTGTGGCCGGATATCGTGGAAAATGTTTCATGGCACCGGTTTATATGATCATGCTTTCAGAAAAGAAAGATTATTATCTGGAAAATGCAGGATACCTTGCAGAGGATCTTTGCCTTTATATGACGGAGATCGGCCTTGATCACTGCTGGCTGACGGCAGATGACAGCGAGGCTGTTAAAAAGGCAGCGATGATCGAATCCGATAAAGAAGCAGTCGTTGTGATAGCCTGTGGTTTCGGCAAAGAAGAAAAAGAGAAAAAACGTCTGGATATCCTGAATCCTTCCAATGTACTCTTTAAAAAGAGAGCAGGGCATATAGCTCCAAAAATTGCCCAGGAAGAGATGGTTTATCAGGATAAATGGGGCAAGAAAGTGGACTGGGATGCGTACATGATCGATCCGGTACTGGATCAGTCACTTTATGCTGCCAGTCTTGCACCGAGTTTTTTGAACAGGCAGCCTTACCGGTATGTCCTGAAAGGGAATACGGTCATTCTCTGCGTGAAAGAAGAAGAGATGACATCGGACAAAGACACAAAGCTCGATCTGGGAGCTACCATGATGAATTTTGATGCGGTTGCATCGGAACATGACTGGGTAGACTGGAAGATGGGAGCCCCAGCAGGCATCGAAGATATCGGAATCCCGGAAGAGTATAAAGCAGCGGCATATTATGAGTGGAATTAGACATGAAGAAAGAGCACAAAAGATCAATCAATGAAAAAGGTAATCCCAGAAAACCCGAGGGAGAAGCCGGAGCAAAGATGCTTGCAGGTATGAACGAACACCATGGGCCGGTGACAGAATGGGCACTTAACATTCTGAAATTACCAGGAGCAGAGAAGATTCTGGACATAGGATGCGGCGGGGGAGCAACAATTGCAAGACTCGCAAAGCTTGTACCGGAATCAACCCTTGCCGGACTTGATTATTCACCGGTATCCGTACAGGAGACACTCGCCTATAATGAAGAGCTTGTCCATGAAGGGCGCCTGCAGGTTGTAGAAGCATCTGTCGACGATATTCCTTTTGAGGAGAACACATTTGACAGGATTACAACGGTAGAAAGTTTTTATTTTTGGCCGGAACCTCAGGAGAACCTCAAAGAGGTCCTTCGTGTCCTGAAACCCGGCGGACAATTCCTTCTGATCGCTGACATATATGGCAAGGAAGGGCTATCGGCGGAGACAATTCTTAATATCAGGCAGTATGATCTGTTTAATCCGACAAAAGAAGAATTTCTCTCCCTGTTCCGGTATGCAGGCTTTACTGTTGTAAAAATCCACGTAAAAGAAGGAACGGACTGGATCTGTGTAGAAGGGATAAAATAAAGTATGGTTATAGCATTCGTGGATGATGATCCTGCCTGGCTCAGACAGGCTGAATCCATGCTCTGTCAATATAGGAGGGAAAAAGGGATATCCCTTGAAATATTGCTTTTTCAGAGCGGAAAAGAATTGATAGAATATAGAGAAAAGACCATTAATGCGGTGTTTCTGGATATTGAGCTGAGCAATGAAAATGGCATTGAGATGGCTTCGAAGATTAATGAACTTTGGCCGGACTGTCAGATTGTATATTGCACGGACTACCTCCATTATGCGATGGATGTCAATGAGACCAGGCATACCTGGTTTCTTGTGAAATCTCAGCTGGAGAGCAGGCTTGATCCTGTATTCCAAAAGCTTTTTGCCATCTGGAATATGGAAAAGCAGGAGGTCTGTTACCAAGTTATCAAAGGAGAGATGACAAGATTCCGGGTAAAGGACATCTATTATTTTGAGAGAAAGACCAGACTGACGAATCTGGTGACAGCGCACGGCAGATATAATATCCGAGAGAAGATACCTGAGGTGATGAAAAATCTGCCAAAAAACGATTTTACCAGATGCCATGCTAATGTTTTGGCGAACCTGGCCCATATCGAAGGAAAGAGAGGGTCCGATTATAAACTGGAGAATGGAGACTATGTTCCAATCAGCAGGCATTTCGCTGCAGAAACGAAAAGAGACTATCTGCGCTGGTGTTCGGAGCAGATGAAATGAAAACCTGATAAGGGGAGGTTTTCGGATGTCAGATTATATTGGAATAGTAGTGATATTGCTGATGGGCATCCTGATAAGGGTCTATTACAAAAACCTGTTCCGTATGGAAAAGGAAACGCTCAGGCTCCAGGAAAATCTGAACAAAGCAGAAAGATTCTTTGATGAAGTAAATGAACAGATCAAAGGAATTCGTAAATACCGTCATGATCTGAAAAAACACATTCGGATTGTGGAGGAATTCCTGCGCAACAGCAAATCCTATCAGGGATATGAGGAATACCATGAATTGCTGCGACTGATGAGTGGAATGCAGAAGGACATAGAGCAGGCGCAGGAAAACAGATTTTCAGACCATGAGGTGCTGAATGCCATCTGTGAGATTAAGCAGAAGGAATGTGAGGAACACGGCATTGATTTTTTCACAGATATTGATGATGCAGACTACTCATGGATTGATGATTTTCATCTGACTGGGATTCTGCTGAATCTGCTCGATAATGCACAGGAAGTTCAAAACAGGGTGGAAGAAGGAAAGCCACGGTGGGTCAGCCTTTATGTGAAGGAGCAAAACAACACTGATTTACCAGGAATAGAGATTACAATAGCCAACCCTTTGCCAGAAAAAGAAATTCCGGATTTTCAGACAAAGAAGAAAGACAAAAAGCACCATGGATTTGGAATAGATATTGCTGAGGAATATGCAGGAATCTATCACGGAAAACTGGACTATCAGTTCCGAGCGGACCAGCATATTCTGCTTGTTTGTACGATGTTGCGCCATAAGAGTGATGAGTAAAGGAAACAGGAATGACAGAGATCATTTTTTCTATAGAAAATTATAAGAATTTAATGCTGTCTGCCACTGGTTTCATTATCATCTGTTATATTCTGGAAAAAACTGCAGGCTTAAGATACGGAAAGACTTTTACAGTAGTGTTATACGGTTTGCTGTGGGCGTCCAGATTTTTCTTTGTTCAGTTGTATCTCAGGGGTTATCTGGCAAATTTTTATGGCAATGAAGAATGGTATATTGTTCTTGTTCAGATCACAAGTCTTTTTGTTATTCTGTTGGGGATTATATGGATTAAGCTGCTCTTTTTGGGTAGCCTGAGAAAAAATCTTTTCACAGAGATGATGATAGAGGTAGGCTATACTTTAGCAACAGATTTCCCGCTTCAGTTGTTACAGAAACATTTTGTGGCAGGG
>CACZNZ010000240.1 GCA_902782625.1 uncultured Lachnospiraceae bacterium
CAATGAGGGAGATGGAAGCACTGGTACCGGCAGAAGAATCTTCAGTACGACCGGACGGGGAAGATGATCTGCCGTTCAGCTGAAGAGGGTTGTCAGGCGAGGATATGCAAAGGGATTGGAAGCAAAGATATCTGATGAAAGGTTGAGTAAGTGACAGGTATGAAATATACAGGTATGCCGGCCGGGATGTGGATGCTGTTTTCTGGTTCGTTCAAAAAGCATCTGGTTACAGAACTAGGGTATGAAGGCGGGACAGCGGCCGCCATTACGGCGAAGGCCAGGAACAGGTACAGAATGATCATCTCCAGACTGCCGGAATTCGAGAAGGCAGACCGGTTCAAAATGAATATTGTAAACTGTGCGATGCTTTCTGCCTTCCTGATGAGTATGCCGGAGAAACCGTCCATAGAAAAGGTCACCGAGTACTATCGGGAATCCATGATGACAGGTGCCATGAAGCTGTTCTGCCTGATGGGTGGAAAGAATAAGTTTACAGAGAAGGACATTGCCGGCATGAAGAAAACGGCGGCGCTACGGGCAGCGGATCGAAATCCGTTCTCCTGGAATATGGAGTTTCTGCCTTATACGGATGGAAGCGGCTATGAGGCGAGATTCACTGCTTGCGGTATCTGCACTCTGATGAAAAAACTGGGGTTGTATGACTATGTACCGGCTATGTGCCGCCTTGATTACGCTATGAGTGAAGCAGGAGGCACTTCGGATTTTGTACGGGAATATACGCTTGCTTCCGGCGGACCTTATTGTGATTGCGGATATAAGAAGAGGGCAAAAAGATGACCGGGACCGCCTGATTACATGTTGGGAATATTGATCCTATAAGAAAGGAACGAACTGGAGATGAAACGAGTACTGGAAGGGAAGATGTTTACATGGCTGATCATAACGGCAGCTCTGGTAATGTGTTTCGCCGGATCATGTTTGGCAGCTGAGGAAGATACAAGCCATTACAGCGATGACCGGCATCTTGCCTATATCGGAATAGCACGTATCGCGAAGACAACGGCAAATGCGATCGACATGCTTGAAGCTGAAGAAAATGATCCGGAACATTATTTTCACGGATTTGCGAGAATACCATTCACAAACCCGGATAAGATGATTATTGTGCACCTTGATCCTGTCCAGTCACGGCTGGTCAGGGAAGGTCTTCAGGTGGAATCCAATCAGGAGATTGCCCCGGCGCTGGCAGAATATATCAATGTCCAGTTCAGTGAAGAGTATGCAAGGCAGGCTGCAAAGATTACTCCGGAACCGTTCCGGGGAGAAGAGATCGGCGAAACGGATCTTGTCATCTTACCTTATGGCAGTGACATTGCGGCTTGCTGCGAAGGCCAGTCAGCCCTGATTATCAGTACAAAGGACATATCTTCTTCTTTAAGCGAAAGTGACATCACTGCTTATACAGAGCAGTTGGGCATTGAGGATCCGGAGATCAGGGTATATGAGAAGGACGAACTGGAAAACCTTAAGCTGGCAGACAATTGGGGCGGGTCAGGATATGAGCCGTCGATGCGGGATGCCATTATTGCAAACCAAAGCCGGTTTGAGAGAATGTTCCCTGAACTGATCGGGAGTCCCAATGTCAATAACAGTGAATGTGTCAGCGTACTGTATTATTACCTGAGACAAAACCCCTCTTTTGACCAGGTTCATAAGGCAGCGGAGATTTACCTGCCCGCCATAGCAGCGGCCCAGGGGTATGAAAGCGCATTTGAATGCCTGGATGGGAGCTGTGATTCCGTTTCCGATAAAGATTTTGAGTTTGCCCAGCCGGCAAATTTCGAATTTGGAGAAGCCGGTGATGAGAGCCGGGAATTCGAAAAAGGCGATACCTTCCTCTTTGTCGTAAAAAGAGGATATGCAGATGAAGAGATTGAAGGAGTTCCGGAGGAACATGAAGACGCTGAGGAAATAAAGGTACCCGTACTGGATCTGATCTCTGAGGTCTTTCTTCCGGTCGGAGCAATTCCCAAAACCACGGAAGAGGCAGACTATATAATCCTTTGTGACATTACCTGGGG
>CACZNZ010000241.1 GCA_902782625.1 uncultured Lachnospiraceae bacterium
AAGCCGGAGGTCACTCATGATAGCGCTGCAGGTCCTTGATATAAAACTGTTTATGAAGCAGCTCCTCATCGGTCACAATTTTGACCGCTTCAACATTTCCGAGGGGACGATCACAACATTCTGCACGTTCAGTATAGACGGTGCGTGGCAGAGGGATTTTCTGGATCCTGACCATGAGAACGTTCTGCTGGACCGGGAATACACTCCATGGAAAAATGTTCGGGAGTTCTGTTTCTCTCTGATCAAGGGGAAGAGGACTCCGATCGCGTTCAAGTTCGTTTTCATGCTGCCGGAAGAAGACATACCGAATTTTCTGACGTCGGAGGGAATACTCGTCGAGCCGGAAGAGATTTACGGTCTGTTCCTCAATTTCACCTATAGGGACAAAAAGCTTCTCGTGACGACCGGCACGTCGCGCAGGACCTTCACAATGGACAGGAGCATCGATAACGCGTGGGACCTGTACGTGCAGTCATTTCTGAGGAACAACGGAATAGCGACGGAACAGATCCAGTAACGCTAAGTTGCCGATGAAGTCATAAGTATGACGTGTTTGGCATGAACCTGCTTCGAACATTGACTTGTGAATCAGCATCATATATGATATATTTATATAGTTCGAAATACTACTTAACGTGGTTTTGAATAGTACGGCGAGCGGCAAACCATATGATCGGAACCGCTGTGCGAACCCGATAAGACATATTACGAAAGGAGCCGGTATGAAATTCAGAATCGTCATGGACAGTGCAGGGGAGCTTACAGATGATCTTAAGGGAAAAGAGGAGTACACAACAGTTCCGTTTACAATAAGGCTCGGTGAAGAAGAAATTGTAGATGATGGCCACATCAGCACGCTTGAGCTCGTCAGGAAGATAGCGGCATGTCCGACATGCGCGAAGACTGCATGTCCGTCGCCGGACGCGTTCAGGGATGCGTTCGAAGCGGTGGATGCCGACCATTATTACGGAGTCACTATTTCCGGCAACCTTTCCGGTTCTTTCCAGGCAGCGACAGTCGGAATGAATATGTTCTTAGAGGATTATCCGGACGCGAAGATTCATATATTTGATTCAAAATCCACCTCCGTAAAGGAGACAATGATCGTACTCATGGTGAAGGAACTCGAAGAGCAGGGGCTGCCGTTCGAGGAAATCGTCGAGAAGACTGAAGCCATGATTTATAATGCCGATACATATTTTACACTTGATAACCTTGAGACTCTTCGCAAGAACGGTCGACTCAGCAAGATGAAGGGGCTTGCGGCGACTCTTCTGAAAATCAAACCGATCTGCTTCGGCAATAAGGACGGTGAGATCGAACAGATCGGCCAGGCAAGGGGCAGCAACAAAGCTCTGCTCAAGATGGTCGAGATGCTTGCCAAAAATGTTGTGAATCCTGAAAGCAAGGTCCTGGGAATCAGCCATACGAACTGCCATGACCGCGCGCTCATGGTGCGCGACGCCATTCTTTCAAGAATTAAAGTGAAAGAAGTCGTCATGGTCGAGACTGCCGGTCTGTCCACTACATATGCAAATGATGGCGGAATAATTGTTGTAATCTGATTTCTTTAGTGGTATATTAGGGGTCGACAGTTTTCAAGAAAGGGCGTTTTCCATGAGTCAGAAAAAAGTTGATGCTTATAAAGATTACAAGAAGAACAGAAAAGAGATCCTGAAGAAGGAAAAGCGCAGACAGAAGGTCGAGATCGGTATTGCGGCTCTTATCTGCGCGGCATTTGTAGCATGGTTCGGTTTCTCTGTTTATCAGAAAGCGACAGCGAAGCCTGCTGATACCAATACGAAGGCGGAGGCTGTCGAAGTTAATATGACAGACTATGAGGAATTTATATCCGGCCTTACTATGAGCTATTAATAAGAAGCCCGCAGGATAACGGGTGAAAATTGAATTCAGGTATCAAAAATCCGGCTGCAATGCCGGATTTTTATCATAATAAGAGGCTATCGCATTAGACGGTGTCACCGCAATATATGGCAGACATAAGCAAATTACGTCTGTCATATATACCGGTGGCGCCTTAATGCGACAGCCTCTTATGTTCACGCTATAATCTACAATATCGCAACCGCCCGGATGCCGGCATTTCCTGATAGGGTCTTCTTATGAGAAATGTCTGAGCCGGTTTCCTGCGGGAGTACATATATATTACAGTTTCACAACGTTAGCAGCCTGCATACCACGCGGACCCTGCTGAAGGTCGAAAGTGACTGCCTGACCCTCATCAAGGGACTTGAAACCTTCACCCTGAATAGCAGAGAAGTGTACAAAGACATCCTTGCCATCTTCGCCAGTGATGAAGCCGTAACCCTTTTCAGCATTGAACCACTTAACGGTACCTTTGTTCATTAAATTATCCTCCATAATGTGTTATTGAATTGTTAACTTCTGAAAACAAAAAATCACTGTTCCTCAGAGCTGACAAAAAAGTAGGCATAAGCACTCTGAAACTCAGTGAATTTGCGTTTTCTTTAACT
>CACZNZ010000242.1 GCA_902782625.1 uncultured Lachnospiraceae bacterium
AACGGTTCCGTCAATGCAAGGCTGTGACAGGCGGTAGCCTTTTATCATGTTGTACTGAGATTGAACTGCTTTCCAGGCCCTCCATAAGACTTCCGGTCCGGAGTCCTTCGGATTGCCGCCTGAAGCAGCATCAACCTGACTCCAGTATTCCATGGATTTTTCCCTGGTCACTGGTGAGGCAATTTTCGGCACAATACCGCCTGCAGACATCATGATCGCATGAGTTATTTTTCCCTTTAACTTACCTGAGCAAAGCAGATCCATCACACACATCGCACCGGCCGACTGACCCATAATGGTAATGTTTGCAGGATCTCCGCCGAAGGACACGATGTTATCCATGACCCAATCAACAGCTGCAATCTGATCCATCAGAAGAAAGTTGCAGCCTCCGTACATACCGAATATATTCAGCCGGTATCCCGCAGAGACAAGGACAATTCCTCTTTTGGCGTATTCCGTACATGATCCGTAAGGCAGCTCTCCGACCGCTCCGGCTTCAAAGGCACCGCCGTGAAAGAAAAGCAGGACAGGGTGCTTCCCCTCGGTTGAGGGAGTAATGATATTCAGAGTCATTGGACTCTCTGCAAACTGAAACTCCTGACCCTGCCGGAATTCCTTATAATAGAAACTGTCGCTGGTGTCCTCAAAGCTGCTGCGCTGAAAACAATCTATTTCTTTCTGCGTCGCATCGAGTGTTTCCGGCCAGTGTGTGATCTTCTCAGGCGGCTGAAAGCGCTCTGTTACAGCAAAAGGCACACCCCGGGCAAATATGATGCCATCCTGGTTCAGAGCTTTCAGTTTTCCGCATGGGCATTCCAGTATGACAGGTATCATGTTTGCAGTCCTTCATTCTGATAAGATTGATTTATCTTATCATATCCCAAGTTTTACGTCAAACTTGGGATTGCGGGTCTGTTTTCTCTTTTTCTTTTCTGATTTTTCTGGTATACTGTGAACATCATGATTTACAGGAGGACAAAAATGAGATGAAAAAAGACCGGGAAAACAGTTTCCTTGCAAGATGTGCCTATGGTGCGGCGGATATCTATGGCGGCGGCGCCTTTGTTGTTATCGGCACATTCTTCACTGTCTTTCTCACCAAGGCACTGGGAATGCCACCTGCTCTCGCGGGGACCATCCCGCTGATCGGAAAAGTCTGGGATGCTGTGACCGATCCGGTCATGGGCAATATCACAGACAGAACCCATTCCCGCTTTGGCGCTAAGCGGTTTTATATCCTCATTGGAAGCTTTGTCTCCGCAATCACGTTTATTCTGATGTGGGTTCCTCTGGAGCAGGCAACCACCGGACTGAAATACATCTTCTATATGCTGATGTACATGCTCTTCTCCACAGGATTTACCATCGTCATGGTTCCCTACAATGCGCTGCTTCCGGATATGGTAGACGATTATACGCTCCGTGGCCGCTTTACAGGCGTTCGCATGGCTTTTTCCGCATTCGGCAATATCCTTGCAGGTCTGTTGTCAACCCTTATAATAACAGACAACACGGAATCCGGACGTTATATGCTCGTAGCGCTGATTTTTGGAGCTATCTTCTGTATCGCCATTCTCATTACCTTCTTCGGTACCTGGGAAAAGCAGAAACCGGTCATAAAAATCAGCATGAAAGAAAGCTTTACCCAGTCTTTTACAGTCTATAAGAGCCGCTGCTTTAAGATGTTCATCCTGATCTTTATTTTCGGACAGGCGGCAACGGACTTCGTAACCGGGCTTGCAGTCTATTACATTGACGACGTTCTGAACGCCTACGGCGGTGGTAGATTTACCTATCTGATGGGCATTATTCTGATTTCCCAGTTCATCGGCATGCTGATCTTCAACCCTGTTATGGCAAAGACCGACAAGAAAATGCCGATCCTGATCGGGTTCCCGGTACGAATTATCGCTACGCTCGCTATGCTGCTTTTCTCTCATGAAGGAGCCAATTTTACAATTATTCTGGGACTGACATTCGTCATTGGTCTTGGTATGGCCGGATCCTCCGTCACAATATACGCAATTTTGGCAGACATGGCCGACGTGGACGAGCTGATTACTTCCATTAACCGTCCCGGAACATGTTCCGGCATGGCAACCTTTATCCGTAAAATCTGCGCGGGGCTCTCTGTCAGCGTTATCGGGTTTCTTCTTGCCATGGTCGGGTATGACGAGACAATCGCCTCCTCGGGACTGCGTCAGGCAGCTTCAACTCAGAGCGGAATCGCGTATATTTATATTTTCGTTCCCGTCATTCTCTGCATCATAACGATATTCATTACCGCAAAATTCCCCATGAACAAAAAGGAATTTGAAATAATCCGGAAAGAGATCGCAAGACGCAAGGGTGAGGATAACAGTCAAATCACTGCAGATGAGATTGCCGTCTGCGAGAAGGTTACCGGATTCAGCTACGACAGACTTTGGAAAAAGGAAAATGCGCTGAAGTTAAAGTAATATTGGTAAAGAACAACGCAAAGGAAAAAACAGGGAAAGATAATAAGGTATATCCAAAAGGTCAATACCTTTGGAAAGAGATAGTGAAGAAGGCA
>CACZNZ010000243.1 GCA_902782625.1 uncultured Lachnospiraceae bacterium
TTCCCTGATATTTGGCGGCTTTATATGGAATGCGTCGGCTGTGCACAAAAAAGGCGGTCCGCACAGGCTGAAAAACTGATGCGTCCGCCTTTTTGACTCAGTGTTTTCCTTTACATGTACTGCAAATAGTCGGGATATGTGTCCACTCTATATTGTAACGAATAGGCTTTCCACATTTTTTACAATTAGTTTCCCGCCATTTTGCTTTTTCCTTTTCTTTACATTCAGGGCAAAGATCCGGCACTCTCTTCCAGTCCACATGATATCTGATTGCTTTCCCACACACCCTGCAGTGTGTTTCTTTCCACTCGGCTTTTCTACGCTCATTCTCTGCTTTCACGATCGCCAGTCTAGCGTTAAAAGCATCCCGTGCCCGCTGTTTTCTGGCTTTGGCGTCACGAAGAGCGGACACAGCAGAATCAAAATCATATTTAATATTGTTCAGCTGGTCATAATATCCCTTTTTTATATCGTACTCTCTCTGAAGTGCCTCTTTAAAGGAATTCGCACGATACCTGTGGTTATCGGCATCCAGTTTGTTATGTGCCTGCTGACATATGCGGACCGCCTGGTATTCATTATCAACGGAGTGCTTGAGATCTGCAATTCTGTAATTTGACGAATCGATCTGACTTTTGATGCTGTCCCTTCTGTAACTTAGCGGGTCCAGCCGGGATTTTATGTTGTCTATCTCCCTCTGGGCTGCATCCATCTCATACCTTAATCGTTCCAGTTCCGAATCTTTCCCTGCCATATTCTTTTCCTCTGATTTCTAATCGAACAGGCGAGAAGAACACCCCCCCTGTCCAAAGTGCACGATGATCACAAACAACTCGCAGCACAGCCGTTCGATATCCGCCGGCTCTCACATGTTTTCTCAGGCACGCTCGATGTCCGTGTACAGGTCTTATCGCCCAAATCAATGCAAATGAGCAGACTGTGTTCTTCTCGTTTACTGTGTTTGATGAAATAATTATACCATTTGAAGAAATGTATAGCAAGAAGCACGCTCTGCCCTTTTGAATAATTGGAATTCCTTCCTGTTACTCTATTCAAAATTTCTTCCCTGCATGCTCTGAAAAATTTTTGTTGTTCTTAGCTCCAATAAATGCTATTATGGGAGAAAATATTTGAGGAGGAATTATTTATTATGCCAAAAGCAAAAAAACCTGTTGAGAAACCCGTCTCTGAAACTTCCGCAGCTGCAGAAGAGCCCAAAAAACCTGTACGCAAAACCAAAAAGGTAACACCGGAGGAAGTAGTCAGGGAAGTCAAAGAAGAAGTCGCCTCTGCAGTTGATTCTGCCGGTAAATCCGTAAAGAAAGTTATGGAAAAAGTAGAAGAGCAGATGGAAAAGCAGGCCGGAAAGAAAGTGGAAAAGAAGGCTGTTGTACGTTCGAAAAAGAAAGCAGCTGCTGCACCCGCAATTACCATCCAGTCCATGATGGGCGGCGAGATCTCTCTCGACAAGATCATCAGCCTTGTAAATGAGAAAGCAGCAGGAAAGACCGTATCCAACATCTACATCAAATCAGAAGAGAACAAAGCATATTATGTTGCAGATGGAGAAGATGGATTTGTAGAGCTTTGGGACTGATCATTTTGCAGGGCCCTGATGTCTTATTGACATCTCGGCCCTGCTCTTTTTTGATCCTTCAGGGGCGGTGGGGGTATACTGATACCATTCACGGTCCAGGGTTCAGCTCTTTTCTATAACGATAAGCGGAACAGTTATCTCCTCTGTGGTAAGTCCTGCATGACATCCGGACATTTCCTGGGCTTCAATGTGCGTGTTGAAAATGCTCTTGCAGGATACAGACAGTGCAACATAATCGCCGATCATTTCTTCCAGACCTTCACGGTCATTTCCCGGCCCGAACAATCTCGAGGAAAAAACCTCTTCCCTTGTCATCAGAACAAAAGAATCTCCAAAATACCTGTTGAAAATTACAGGAAAAGTCTCCCTGTATTCATCCTTTATGAAGAGATTGAGTGTACGCGGCTCGACTGAAGGCGGACGAACAAGACACTTCATAATTTCGGGATAGTCGCGCAGACAATAATTTTTACTATCCATGTGTCCATGATCTGCCGTGATAAAGAACAGAGTATCGGATAATCGGGATACTGTTTGCTCAACCATTTTTTCCAGACCAGCCACCATATCGTGTGTGTCACTGCTGGTGGTTCCTGTTTTATGCATTGTTGAATCAGGCTCGTTCCAATATGCATATATAAACTTACTGCCCGGTTCATTACAAAGCGTTTCCACGTAGTTCAGTATTTCTTCCATACTTTGAGGATAAGGCGGCAAAAACGGCATAGAAGCATATGCATTGCCGCCTGCTTTCCTGATCTTCTCAATAATATTCATATAAGGTGTGTACGTATATCCGACATTGTATTTTGCGGCCGGCACAACTTCTTCCAATGATTCTTCTGTCCATTTTTTTGTCCCGTCAGAATACGAAACTGCCGGAACAGCATCTTCTTTTTCCTTTATCTGCTCTGTATTTGTAAAAACCGTTACGTTTTTATCTATCTGCGGATAATAGATATCCCAGCCAAGCCATCCATGTTCATTTGGATATAATCCACTGAGGAAGGATGTAGTCGCAGCGACTGTAGTGGGCGGATATACAGAATCAAATGAACCTGCAAAATGGCTCTTGAAAAACCCGTCCTTATCAAGATGCTTCTCCAATATCGATGTCCCCAGCGCATCAAGAA
>CACZNZ010000244.1 GCA_902782625.1 uncultured Lachnospiraceae bacterium
CCGCCAGAGCAAGGAAATTCCGGAAGTTCGTCAGGAAGGAACCCTTCAGGACGGCTTACAGCAGGGAATACCTGCCGGAGATGAACTGGAAGCAGCAGATCTATATCTTTTTGTTGAAAAACGGATGGTGGAGCACATATAAGTTTATCAGCAGAGTACATCACGGGAGAGGAATGGAATGATAAAAATCGGCCTGATCACTTTTCATCGTGCGATTAACTATGGAGCGGTGCTGCAGGCCTATGCGCTTCAGGAGACCTTGAAAGAAGCTGGAGCAAAGGTAAAGATCATAGATTTCAGAAGCAAAACCATAGAGGATGAATACAGATTAATCAAAAAGTATTATGGTCCTTTGCGTTTTCGAACCGAACGCCTGATAACGGAACTGATGAAAATCAAAGGGAAAATCGGTAAAAGAAAAAAAGTGGAGCGCTTTATTACTGGTTCCCTGGATCTTACAGAATCAATAAGCACAGACCTTGAACAGCTGAACAGCTGTTTCGATGTTTTTGTGACCGGATCGGATCAGGTGTTTAATACGGATCTGACCGTAAAGGATAAATACGTCTATTTTCTTTCTTTTGCAGAAAAACCAAGATATTCTTATGCAGCC
Organism: uncultured Lachnospiraceae bacterium; assembly: GCA_902782625.1. Taxonomy (GTDB): domain Bacteria; phylum Bacillota; class Clostridia; order Lachnospirales; family Lachnospiraceae; genus Anaerobutyricum. Next base: position 614 of record CACZNZ010000244.1, read on the forward strand.
AGTTTCGGAAAAGACTATATCAGGGAAGAAGATTGGAAATGGATCAGCAGGGAACTAGGCAGGTACAGCAGGATTTCAGTGCGGGAAGAGTCCGGAATTGAAATTGTCAGGGATGTCTGCGGGAAACAGGCAGAAGTAAATCTTGATCCGACATTTCTTCTTTCCGCCAAACGTTGGAGAGAACTGGAGAGCAGACCTTCCGGCTGTGATGAACCTTTTATTCTTGTATATAATATGATGACGTCTCCTTTGCTGTACGAAGCCGCAGAGGAGCTGAAAAGAATTACAAAGCATAGAGTGATATTTGTAAACAATAAAAACGAAAGATTGAAATTTCTGCATCGAAAATTCAGCTATCGTGATGACATAGCACCGGAGGAACTGTTATGGCTTATTGATCATGCTGGATATATTCTGACTAGTTCATTTCATGGTACTGTATTTTCTCTCTTGTTCCACAAGAAATTCCTGACAGTTCTCCCAAAAGGAGAGCCAAGAATTGCCCGAAACCTGTCGCTGCTGAAGATGGCAGGTGTCGAAGACAGGTGCATACTAGAAAGGGATGGGATAAACAGAATCGTGAATGAGCCGGACTGGCAGGATGTGGAACAGAGAATTGAAAACGGCAGAATCTCTTCTCTCCGGTATATTAATGAGATTGTGCATGAAAAAGACAAATAAGAGAATTTAGAAGTCAGGATTTACGCACAGATGGAGACGAAAACTTCCGGAAAAAGACTTTACAGAATAAATTTTATCAATGTAGAAGCATTGTTGACGACTGTATTAGCATTATGGCCGTTGTTTCATTTCATATGGGTTAATCTGAAAGTTGCTCAGCGCTTTCACGGGGTAAACTCGTCCATTTTTTTGATCTGTCTTATCGCTATTCTGGCACTTCTTTGCAATCATAAAATAAAAATCAAATATCTTCTGATCTGGATCCCTTTCTTTCTGGTGATAGTCACTGGGATTGTCATGGGGAGATCATTAACAATGGAAACGGCCAGAGACTTGATGGCTTATGCGGCCATGGTCGTGTGCTACATCAGTATAGAAGGAGAAACAGATTATAAAATAATAGTGGTGAGAATACTGTTTTTGGCAGGATTCTTTGTTTCACTTACTGTTTTGGCGGATTTGATGTTTGGCCTATTTCGAACAAAACTGATATGGATTTATACGGAGGGAGCCAGAAGCCATAAACTGTCGAATAGTACTACTGGCGGAATCATACCCAGCTTAGGTGGAGCTGGATGCTTTATCCTTCCTGGTATAGCAGCCTATATCTCTTTGCTTCGATACAGGCATCGCCGGATCCGAGTCGTGGAAAGTATCGTTCTTATTATTTTCCTGATTACATTTATTGTCATTCACAAAAGAAGTTTTGCTCTGGGCAGTATTGCTGCGGTCTTGATCATTTGGATGTTTCGGCGCTTTTTTTTATATGGTTCAAAACCAGGGAAAAAAACAGTCAACATTTCGAAAATCATCAGTGCAGTAGTCACATCCCTTATATTTGCTGGTTTGCTTATCGTACTGTATGAAGAGGTTCCGATGATTCAAGAAGCTGTAAACCTCTATATATCCAGGTTTAATACAGAGGATACCACACTGTCAGGAAGAACACAGCTTTACGCGCTTGCTTGGAGACTGTTCAAGAGCAGACCGTTCATGGGAGTAGGCTGGTCCAAATACAGATTATACTCTTATCGGCTTTTTTCGAGGTATCAGGATTTTACTGTCGATACTCATAATGTCTATCTGCAGCTCCTTGCTGAAAGCGGTCTGATGGGTTTATCTACGTATCTTATACCGGTAGTGTATTTGATGATTGCTTCGCTGAACCATTTTCGGAAGTCCATCACAGGAGCATTCTATCAGGAGCAGCGCTGTATTTTTGAACTTGGTTTATTTTTGGAATTTTTTTATCTGATTTACAGTATGGCAGGTAATCCATTGTATGATTACAGCTTTTTTGCTATTTATTTTTTAGGGTTATTTCTGTTGAAATGATTCCTCTATGACAGAATACAGGCAGGTATTGAAAATGCAGAATACAGACAGAACAGTCAATACATTCAGGAATTCATTCTGGGGGATCATAGCAAGAATCATTGTGATGCTCTGCCAGTTTGGCTTTCGTGCCTTTATAATCCGGGAAATTGGATGGGAGTATATTGGGTTGAACGGATTATTCCGTTCGATTCTTACCGTTCTGAACATGTCAGAGCTTGGGTTTGCCTCCGCGATTATTTATCTGATGTACAAACCGGTCGCGGAAAACGATATCAAAGAAATCCGTGCCCTTTTGAATGAAATGAGGAAACTGTATCGGATAGTAGGGCTGGTGATTCTTGTGGTCGGCTGCTCTATAATGCCGTTTTTTCGCTTTCTGGTGAAAAATGATACCGGTAAAGAGGTGAACCTGTACATCCTTTATCTGATGTATCTGTTCAACTCATCCTTCAGTTACCTTTCATCTGCATACAGATCGACTCTTTTTTCTGCGTATCAGCGGAGTGATATTTTGTCGAAGATCGCCTTGTTTATGGAAGTGATTCTGTATTCCACACAGGCAGTAGTCTTATATGTAACCAGGAACTATTATCTGTATTTACTTGTTTTTGCCCTTGCGGTCATCCCGCACAATTTTCTTTTTTATGTAGTCTCCAGAAAAATGTATCCTGATATTTACTGCGAAGGTGAAATCACTCAGGAACAAAAGGATTCCATCAGAAGCAAGGTGCTGCCTTTACTGGTGCACAGGATCGGCGGGACTGTTATTATTTCGATCGATGATATGATTATCTCAGCCTTTCTGGGAGTGACTTATCTGACCACACATGACAACTATTATTATATTCTCAGCAACATTACGATACTTCTGGGAATACTCCGGGGAGCTGTCGTAGCCAGTCTGGGGAACAAGATGTATACTTCTTCTCTGGATGATTTGTACAGTACCTATAAAAAGGTGTTTTTTGTATGGGTAACTGCTGTCGGATGGTGTGCCTGCTTCCTGATCGGTCTGTATCAGCCGTTTATTCAGTTCTGGGTCGGAAGTGATTTTCTCTATTCCGACCGGATTATGCTCTTGTTAAGTGCTTATTTCTTTGTCTGGCAATTCCGTTTGATCGGTGTAACGATGAAAGAAGCAGCGGGGCTGTGGGAACCGGACAAATGGAAACCGGTGATCGGCATGGCATTTAATCTTGTGGTCAGTATTCTCATGGTTATAGTGACAAAAAGCGTTGTCGGCGTTCTGTTTCCGACTATGGTGGTGATGCTGTTTATTTATTTTCCGTGGGAGACTTATGTATTGTTCCGTCTTGTGTTCAAACGGGACTGCCGTGATTATCTGCAGCTGACCGCAAAGTGTGTTCTGGCTAGTGTGATCTCTATGATTCTCATATATCTGACAACCTCAAGAATCCCTTATGACAGTTTTGGCCTGTTCCTTTTGAGGATGTTTATGTGTGTGATGATTCCAGGAGCAATATTCCTTGCATTCCACTTTAAGTCAGAGCAGTTGAAAAGCCTTGTTGCCGATATCAGGAGAGTTGTATTCAGGAGAAGCTGATGATATGTGATCCATATCTAAAAGAATCCTGCTTTCATGCTTCCTGGGTATCAGAATAACAAAATGAAAGATAGTAAGGAGAAACATGGAATTATGAAACAAGACTGGGCAGCCGG
>CACZNZ010000245.1 GCA_902782625.1 uncultured Lachnospiraceae bacterium
AGGAAAAATCATGAAATCAATACTGATCAAAGACACGACACGCGAAGAAAGAGAACAGATCGTCCGTCAGTCACTCTGGGGAGACTGCGGGATCGAATGTGAATTCTGCTCGGGATGCGACAACCGCGGCGGAGGAACGTTAGATTCTCTTTATCAGCCATATATAGATGGCGAAAAGGAGATCAGCGAGATCAACGCTGAGTATCGCGCACCGTTTGTGCGCTGAGGAGACAGGGGGCTTTATTTTACAAAGGGAAAATGCTATAGTTAGTTAGTTCAAATTAACTAACTTTTTTAATGAGGTTATTTTTTATGAAAATAGTTCAATTCAAAGACGTAACAAGAACTTATGTGACTGGAGATCACACACAGGATGCTCTGGCTCATGTAGATCTGGAGATTGAAGGAGGGAAGTTCGTGGTCATTCTCGGCCCTTCAGGAGCCGGCAAGAGCACATTCCTTAATCTGCTCGGAGGCCTGGATAATCCTACAAGCGGCACGATTATCGTGGACGATACCGATATTTCCACTCTTTCAAGTGATGAACTTGCAGACTACAGGGCAGCTAAAGTGGGTTTTGTTTTTCAGTCGTATAATCTGATTCCTACGCTTACCGTTCTGGAAAACGTTTCGCTCGTAGAGGAGATTGCTCCGGATCACATGAGTGCTCAGGAGCTGCTTACTGAAGTTGGCCTGGATGATCATGCTCATCAGTTCCCGCATGAATTGTCAGGCGGTGAGCAGCAGAGGGTTTCAATCTGCAGAGCATTGGCCAAGAATCCTAAGATCCTGCTTTGCGATGAGCCTACAGGCGCACTCGATTCCGAAACAGGTGTAGTGGTGCTGAAACTTCTGCTCAGGATGGCAAGGGAGTACGGCAAGACGATAATCATAGTGACGCATAACCAGAATATCGCCAGAATGGCAGACGTTGTAATACACATAAGGAGCGGTAAGGTCACTTCTGTTGATGAACAGCCGCATCCATTATCTGCAGATGAGGTGGAATGGTAATGCTGAGACGTAAACTGTGGAGGACCGCAAAGGTATATAAAGTTCAGTTCATTTCCATGATCCTTCTGATCGCTCTGGGCATAGGGGTGTTCGTGGGTTTTAATGCTGAATGGGTGACCATCGGCGAGGACACGGAGTCTTTCTTCAGAGACTGCGGCTTTGCCGACTACAGGATAATTGATGAAGACGGTATATCATCTGCCGATGTGGATAAGATAAGAGAGATAGAGGGAGTGACAGGCGTCAGCCGGTTCCTTTCTGTCAATGCCGATGTCAAAGACTCAGATAATCAGCTCGCTCTTACGATAACGGAAAGCGAGCATACGTCCGGTTTTGTTCTGATGGAAGGCGAAAAATATGACAGATGGGATGCGGAAGGATTCTGGCTGATGGACAAATATGCCGAACTGAACGGAATCAAACCGGGAGATACGCTGACAGTTACCTTCGGAGACATGGAGTTTACAGGCACTGTCAGGGGGCTGATAGAATCTGCTGAATATCTCATATGCGTACGTGATGAATCACAGGTGATGCCGGATTTCAATACATATGGATATGTTTATGCCTCACCGGCCATGCTGAGAAAGGTGGTCGAAAAAGAGATAAGGGAAGAAGAGCCGGATATCGACGACGATGTAATGAGCATTGCTGTTAAGGAAGCATGCGATGATATCTTTTTCCAGGTGAATGTCAATTCATCGATGGACAAGCAGGAGATACAGACTGCCGTTGACGGTGCTCTTGGGCGCTCCCTGATGATACTGACCAAAGATGAGAATGTGTCATACAAAGAGTCCAGGGGCGAGATGAATGAGGGTAAAACGATGGGCGCGGTACTGCCTGTGCTCTTCCTTGCGATAGCAATACTGACGATGATAACCACAATGAACAGGATCACTATCAGCGAGAAGACACAGATCGGCACACTCAAGGCGCTCGGTTTCAGGGACCGGAGGATAATCCGCCACTACACTTCATATGCAGTTTTCATATCTCTTATTGGTTCGGTTATTGGCATGGTGTTGGGCTATCTGCTATGCGTAATGGTGATGTCACAGGACGGCATGATGGGAACATATTTTGTGATGCCTGACTGGACGGTACATATACCATTGTGGATATGGGCGATAGTCATGATGATTGTATTGCTCACGATATTCATAGGATATCTTTCTGTCAGAGAA
>CACZNZ010000246.1 GCA_902782625.1 uncultured Lachnospiraceae bacterium
TACATTTACTCCCGGCAATTCATACGAACGAAGTCTACGTACCTGGAACGTAGAAGAATAGGAGTTTTCCGGAGTGATTGGTGTCTTGTCGGCATCCTGCCAGTTTTTCTTCACCGATAAATCAATTGTAATCTCATTGTTTAGTATGCTTGAAAGTGCAGTAGTACCTCCTAAAGTAGTAATTCGGGAGACAGTTGTAGTATTTTTATCTTTTACTTCGACTTTATAAATTGTCGGATTAGGCTGATATCCGTCTGGCACAGTTGTTTCTTTCATATAAAACGTTCCTACCGGAAGACCTGAAAAAGAAACTACACCATTCTCATCGGAAACAGCCACTGCGTTTTCCGATTTAAAAGAGAGCGGATGTTCACATGCCTGATCGGTATAAAGGGTAAAAGCTGCACCTTTTAACGGTTCATTATCGTTATTCTTTTTATCTATTGATACATTGCCACTCGGTACAACCGGAAGATTTACTTCGACTGACAGGTTTGAATACATACCTCCTCGTTCAAGATAAAAAACTTTGATTTCATGGTAACTACCATTTGAGCCATCCCACGTTTTTCCTGCTCTTGTAAATGCAGCAGCAATTGTGTCTGGAGCAATTGTTTGATTATCAACTGCCTTTCTGGCATCAGTTGTTGTGTTAGGTCTGGTTACGGACACATTTCCGTTATTAAAATTAATATCTCCATCAATAGGATTGTGGATTCCACCAATATCTAATACAAGAACATCATCAACGAAAACCCACATGTCATCATCACCGCTAAAATCGAATGTCATGTTCTTAGTATTATCAATTTGGAAAGTCGCAGTCATTGTCATGCCAAAATGATGATTGTAATGCCCCATTTGGTATCGATTATTGTTGTTCATCCATGCCGGGCAATTATTCCAATGGAAATCATTTCCATGTATACAACGATATGTATCATCATAATAATTAAAAGGAAAGAATCCTATCTTAAATGGATGACCTGCCTGGTCAGACCCCTCTTCCAAATATGTATCAGTAAAAAGTGTGAAATCTCTATTGGGGTTTTGGGAGGCGTTAGTATTATAGTAGGCATATCTTTGATCACTATCATATGTATATCCCCCCTTGCTATTCGTCCAAAGCAGCTTGTTCACATCGTTGTAAATGGTTTTTCCTTCTTTTGTGGTCGAATCAAACAAATACGCAAGGCTTTGACCAGGATAATCAGAATTTAGCGTAGGGTATCCATTTACTAATTTAGGAGCTACTATCCCTTGTGCAGCATATTCGTTAGGAGAACTTCCTGTAAAGTTATTGATACCAGTTCCTACTGTACCATGTGAATAAAACTTAAGCGCACTGTATTGATTTATACCTGTATTACTATAGCTACTATCACTAGATCCAATAGCATTGTTTTCATTGTCAAGACTATCAGGTCCATAATCGAACAAATTTACCGTAATCCCTGCGGAACGCGTATCAGCGCCTCCATTCCATGTATTTCCATTCCAATCTGTTATACGTATTTGCAACACATCTCCGTTGCTCATTGTAATAGTCAGAATCTCTTCAGTATTGAATGGTTTAAGGGAAATCAGTCCCCACTCTTGAGCGTCAACTGCTTGTGAATTAATCTCATCCACCTGTTCCTCAGTAAGATCTGCGCTATACTCACACACTAATCCTAGGTGTTCTTTAAGTTTCCCTACAGTGGTGTTTTCTTTAGGATGAACAATGTGAATATATTCTGGAGTACTAAACTCAACATTAGAAACTTTTGACACGAATGATTCTGCTTTAGCAAGAGTTTCTGTGTCCGGATCGAGCTCAGGATTGGTCTCAGACTTATTGTTTTCAGTGGGCTCAAGTTCAGCTATCCCAGTAGCAGCTACTAGTTCTTTTAACGAAATATAACTGCCGCCTTTTATGCTGTAAATATAGTCCTTTCCATCCACAACATAGTGGAAGTCAACAGTATATGATACCACCGAATAGACTGAGAACGAGTTCGCAGTAAAGTTAAATTCCATTTCACTATTCACATTGTTCTCTGCCTGCTTATCATCCTGGTCTTTTGTTGTATCCAAACTTTCGGCATGGTCTGCAGTTTCAGTATGAGGAATGATCTCGATATCATCCTGATTAAAATGAACGATCTTAATCACATTTCCGTCATTTGTTTCAGGAACATCTAAAAGCCTGATGGAAACAGAAACATCTCCAGCCGGCTCAATTTTCTCTCCATTTGCCCAGATCTCGATGTCGAAGAAACGGGCATAAGTTTTATCCGGATTTACCCGTTTATTATCCTTATCAGATGCATGATTAGACGCATCATTCTGTGCATCGGAAGATTCAGACGCCGCTTTTACAGCCTCCGTGTAATAATTCTCGTATCCCTTGTCGCCTTTTTTGATTTCTTTGACCTTCA
>CACZNZ010000247.1 GCA_902782625.1 uncultured Lachnospiraceae bacterium
AGAAAGGAAGAATAAATACATATCCCCACTTTGCATAGCTGACATCTTTATTTTTGGCAGGTTTCTTCATCGTTCATTCTCCCTTCAAACATGTACGGTAATGGTTGAAAAAAGAGGAGGAGGATTTCCACCCTCCTCCTGAATTGACAGTATTCATAAAAAACTATGCTGGATTATCAATTTGCTGTCTGCAGATTATTCCGGCCAAACAACCTCTGTAAGTTCCGGATACTGCTCTTTGATTGCAGTCTCAAAGTTAGCTTTTGCTTCGTCCATGGAGATGTTGCCATCGAAGTAGTCTTTGAAAGCTGCCTGGATTTTCTCGTTGCATCCCTGATCATATTTTCCTGCATTGCTCATGTCAATCTTCGGTGCAGTTTTTGCAAACAGAGCGATGTGGTTCTGTCCGCCAAGGAAAGCTGAACCGAAATCCGGATCTTCTGCCAGCTCAGTCATAGCCGGGATATTGTTTGTGTAGTCCTGTGTATCAACTGTGATCTGTTTGTCGATATCTTTATCACATGTCAGCTTAAGCATAACGTCTTTAACAAGCTCGCTGTTGTCGGTTCCGTTAGCTGCGCAGATCCATGTTCCGCCCCAGTAATATGGCTGAGGTCCTTCGCATACTGCATAGTCCCCGAAGATACCATTGCCCACTTCAAGTTTTCCGCCTTCATCTTCCGGAGTCTCAAGTGCATTGCCTAACAGAGTGAAGTTGATTCCCCATGTGGAATAGAAGAATCCGAATACTTTACCCTTAGGACCCTGGTCTGCTGCCCAGCTGTCATCCCAAAGGGAAGTTTTATTGTTATAGCCTTTATCTGTAAAGTCTTTTGTCTGCTCAACCCATTTCATGATGTTGGCATCCACAACAACCTTTGTTCCGTCTACCCAAGGAGCGGATACGTTGTTGGAGAATGTACGATAGGAATCATCATAACCGGAAAGCATCTTGTAGCCTTTTGCGCTTGCCTGCTCAGCAACTGCATTGAACTTATCCCAATCTGCCAGAGCTTCCTGAACTTTCTCAGGATCATCTGTTCCGAGTACATCTTTTGCAATAGAACGACGGTAAGCAAACAGGCCAGGTGTTGCCTGCCATGTTGTTCCTTTCACAGCTCCATTTGCATCAGTTACGATGTCTTTTGTATACTGATACTGATCTTTGTTATCTTCAGATGTGATTCCAAGATCTGCGATGTTAACAGTATAATCAGAATCAACATATTTCAGTGCGTAATCTGCTTCAACCAGGAAGATATCGATCTTGTCATCAGCAGCTGCATCTGCCTGCTTTAACAGAGCGTCATCCAGCTTATCCTGATAGTTGTTGTTTTCATTCGGGTTGATGGTCCAATGAACCTCTGTGCCGTCATTCAGTGTTGTCACAGATTTGTCTTTAGATACTTCCTTAACCTCAGGATAGTAGTCATTGAAACGACTCTGGAACTCATCATTCCAGCACCAGATGTTAAGAACTTTTCCGCCGTCACTAACCTGTGCTTCAGCCTTTGCAGGAGCTTCTGTGCTCTCTGCTCCGCCTGCAGCGCCGCCACAGCCTACCATAGACAGTGCCATTGTTCCTGCTAACGCAAGACCTACGATTGACTTAAAATACTTTCTCATGCAATAAACCTCCTCACATATAGCTGATCAGACAGGCCTCAATCTGTCAGATCCTTAACTGAATATCCTCCATACAACTCACCCCGGACCTTGATATTCTCCGGTTCACATATCCTTGTATTCTCGATCTCCTCCACAAGCTTTTCCACTGCCTTTCTTCCGATCTCCTCTGCATCCTGATGCCAGGTGGCAAGTTTCGGTGTAATGACCTGAGATAGATCAATGCCGTCATATCCCGCAACGCTGATATCGTCAGGCACTGACAGATTATGTCTCTCGAGTTCACCAAGCCCTCCGAGGCAAGTGAAATCATCCGGATACATGATTACAGTCGGCAGTTCCTGCATAGAAAGCAGTTTCTGCGTCGTCTCCCTTCCGGAAGAAGGATCATGAAATCTTCCCTGGATAATCAGAGATTCATCCGGAACAATTCCGGCTTCCTCTAATGCTTTGTGGTATCCTAACAGCCTCTTCTTTGTCACGGAAGTCAACTCTCCATGGATAAACGCGATCCTGCGGTGTCCTTTAGAGATAAGATATCTCGTCAGCTCATAGGCTCCCTCCACATTATCTGAAAGAACACTGCTGGTGTTGTCAAATGTGTAATCGATCGTGACAACCGGGATCTCACTCCTTACCAGCTCATGCACCGATTCGCTCTCGAAGTTCACACAGGCAATCACAACGCCGTCAAACTTCCGGTATCTGCTGTGCTCCAGGAAAGACATCTGCTGTCTTCCCATCATTCCACTGATAAATGTGATGTCATATCCGAGCTCTTCCGCTTCATTCTTGATGCTGTTTAGGATATACGAAAAATATTCATGTGTCAGGCCACTGGCTGTTTCGTCTACAAACAGAACTCCAATATTGTGAGAACTGTTTGTCTTAAGCTGTCTTGCCGCTGCATTCGGCAGATAATGCATCTTTCGGGCTGTATCTTTTACCTTCTTGATGGTTTCGGGCCGAATGTCGGTATAACCGTTCAGAGCCTTGCTCACTGTTGCAGGGGAAACGCCGCATGCACGGGAAATATCTTTGATCGTGACCATGCATCTACCTCCTTCAATCTGCAACGCCAGGATACTTCATTGTGTGGCGAATACGTTTTCGTAATCCTATTCTAAACATTTTTTTATTCATCGTCAATTTGTTTTTTTACCAATATTTCTCGTTATATTTTATACAAATTGCACAAACTCTAAAAAATATTCCATTTTATATTTACATTTATGCAAAATGACCTTTATAATAGATAAAACCATGGCGAAAACGTATTCGTCAAAACCATTACGGAAAACTATGAACGCTCTTTTACAGGTAATTTTTATGATTTTTGAAATCAGAAAGGAAATGGATGGATGAAATACGGATATTTTGACGACACAAATAAAGAATATGTTATCACTACGCCGAGGACTCCTCTCCCCTGGATCAATTATCTTGGATCCCAGGAATTCTTCAGGCTGATCTCTAACACGGCCGGCGGGTATTGCTTCTATAAAGATGCAAAGCTTATGCGAATGACCAGATACCGCTACAACAACAGTCCCATGGACTGTGGCGGCCACTACTATTATATCAAGGATGAAGATACCATCTGGAATCCGGGATGGCAGCCGGTACAGACAGAACTTGATGAATATACCTGCCGTCATGGTCTGGGCTATACGATCATTGAAGGTGTAAAAAACGGTCTTCGTGCAAAACAGGAAGTCTTTGTCCCGGTCGATGAGAACTGTGAAGTCACCAGGATTACGCTCTCAAATGAATCCGGCAAGACCAAAGCAGTCGATCTTTTCAGTTACGTTGAATTTTGTCTTTGGAACGCAGAAGATGATTCCACGAATTTCCAGCGCAACTTCTCCACAGGTGAAGTAGAAATCATTGGGAGCACGATTTACCATAAAACAGAATACCGTGAAAGAAGAAACCATTATGCAGTCTTTTCTGTCAATCATGAGATCGACGGTTTCGATACCAGCAGAGATGAATTTGTCGGCCTTTATCAGGGCGCACGTAATCCGCAGGCTGTCATCGAAGGAAAGAGCCATAACAGTCATGCACATGGATGGGCTCCGGTAGGAAGTCATCATCTTAAAGTATCCCTGGAAGCAGGACAGGCGAAAAGCTTTATCTTTGTACTCGGTTACTGTGAAAACCCAGTGGATGAAAAGTTCGAGGCACCAGGCATTATCAATAAAAAACCTGCCGATGCTCTTCTTTCCCGCTTCCAGACTGAAGAACAGTTTGAAAAGGCATTCCAGGCTCTGCGTGACTACTGGAACGGCCTGCTCTCTACCTATCGTATCGACAGTGCCGATGACAAACTGAACCGTATCGTTAATATCTGGAATCAGTATCAGTGCATGGTTACCTTCAACATGAGTCGTTCCGCAAGTTATTTTGAAAGCGGGATGGGCCGGGGCATGGGATTCCGTGATTCCTGTCAGGATCTTCTCGGATTTGTTCATCTCATTCCGGAAAGAGCCAGGGAGCGTATCATCGATATTGCCAACACCCAGTTTGAAGACGGAAGCACCTATCATCAGTACCAGCCACTGACCAAGCGAGGCAATATGGCCGTAGGTTCCGGATTTAATGACGATCCACTCTGGCTGATTGCCGGCACATATGCTTATCTTTGCGAGACAGGTGATTTCTCGACTCTTGATGAAATGTGTGACTTTGACAATGATTCTTCCAAGGCAGCTCCGCTGATGGAACATCTTCGAAGAAGCTTCCAATACACTGTTACCCACAAAGGACCTCATGATCTTCCGCTGATCGGACGTGCTGACTGGAATGACTGCCTGAATCTGAACTGCTTTTCAGAAGAACCTGGTGAAAGCTTCCAGACAACCGGACCGAGCGAAGGCCCGGTGGCCGAGAGTGTTTTCATCGCCGGAATGTTTGTAAAATACGGTCTGGAATATGCGCAGATCTGCCGTATGCGCGGACTAGACAAAGAAGCTGACTCTGTAGAAGCCGAAGTTGAGCAGATGAAAGATGCCGTTTTGAGTGACGGCTGGGACGGCGAATGGTTTGTCCGGACATATGACGCTTTCGGCGATCCTGTCGGACGCCATGTCTGTGACGAAGGAAAGATTTTCATTGAACCTCAGGGAATGTGTGTCATGGCCGGTATCGGTGTGGAATCGGGAGAAGCTGCCACCGCACTGCGCAGCGTGGAAGAACACCTCGAGACAGAATTCGGAATCGTCCTGAACCAGCCTGCCTACACGAGATATCATGTAGAGCTTGGAGAGATCAGTTCCTATCCTCCGGGATATAAAGAAAATGCAGGTATTTTCTGTCACAATAATCCGTGGATTGCCTGTGCCGAGACGGTACTAGGTCATGGTAACAGAGCATTTTCAGTGTTTAAGAAGACATGTCCGGTTTATCTTGAAGACATCAGTGAGATCCACCGCACAGAGCCCTATGCGTACTGCCAGATGGTAGCAGGAAAAGATGCTCCGACACACGGGGAAGGTAAAAACAGCTGGCTTACAGGAACAGCGGCATGGACCTTTACGGCAATGAGCCAGTACATACTGGGAATCCGGCCGACATTAAACGGTCTGATGGTTGATCCTTGTATTCCGGATACCCTTGACACTTTCAGCTGTGACAGGAAATATCGTGGTGTGCTCTATCATATCCAGGTAGATAACAGCGCAAAGAAAGAGAAAGGGATTCGCACCTTCCTGGTGGACGGAAAAGAAATTGAAGGCAACATTATTCCGATACCCGCAGGCAAAAAAGAAGTCGATGTCA
>CACZNZ010000248.1 GCA_902782625.1 uncultured Lachnospiraceae bacterium
GCTATAAAGATCTGATCTACAATGTTGTAAAGAGCCCCTACAAGAAGAGAGATAATACATGGTATTGCGTATTTACGCATTAGCCTTCCTACAGGTTCTGTTCCTAAAAACTTATCCGTATTTTCACTCATTTTTCTCACCACACAAAAAGAGACATGTAGCTATCAGCCCGATTTACGCTTAATGCCACACGCCTTATGTCTTTCCCTTTCTTCTTTATAGAAATTTCATCCCTCTAAAAAAACGAGTAGCAGAGAACTGGTCTTACGCAGAATCTGCTACTCGTTATGTCTTGATGATACCACATAAACGTTCCTTATTTCAAAGGACATCTTTAACAATTTTATATGACACTAGCATTATTAAAAATCACCAAATAGATGAAACCGAAAGCTGGATGGAATGCGAAAACTATAATCTATATCATTCGGTCATCAAAGTGTTCAATGGCTCTGATTGCGGCCCCTATGACAAAAATATGTTCTTTGCATCGGCAGGAGGATATGTAATCAATATCTCTGGAGAAAAGATCCATGGATTCCATTCGCTGGGCCAATTCTTCAATCCAGGGCTCCATACGGGCTCCCACATCGCCTCCAAGAATAATATCCATATCCAGTACCATCCGCATATTCGTGCAAAGTATGGCCAGGTCATCCAGGTAAGTAGTCCATATCTCCTTTGTCTCAGGGTCTCCCTGCTCCAGTTTTTTGAAGAATGCTTCCAGATTCTCCTCAGAGACATTCTCGTCTTCCCGAAGGAGGACTCCTGTATTCAGATAAGCATCGGAACAGCCTTTTTTCCTGCAGTAGCAGACCCGACCCTGGGGGTAGAGGATTACATGTCCGACTTCCCCGGCATTCCAGTTGTTTCCGCCATGCAACTTTCGGTTGATCATCAGGGCGCCACCCACGGATTCATTCAGAGAAATGTAGAGATAGGAATCCCTGTCATTGTTTCGCTCAGCGTAACAGGCACAGTTGGCATCATTCTCCACAATCAATGGGTAGGGGATACATTTATAGAACCGGTCCAGACTAACATTCTCCATCTCGAAAACATGGGAATGAAGAATCATGTCATTCTCCCGGTCAATGATCCCCGGAAATGATATTCCCGCTCCCAGTATCCGGCTTTCTTCAATGTCTGTTTTCCCGATGAAATCTGACAACTTCGCCCCCAGAATCCGGTACCAGGAAGGCTGATCTTTGAATGGGTGACTGATTCTCTCATACTGTATGACATCCCCTGCCAGATTGGTTAGGGCAAAGCGGACATGTCTTCTGCTAATCTGGATCCCCAGTCCGTACCATCCCTCTGTCTGCAGGCTGAACAGCTTGGCTTTTCTTCCACCAGTGGATGCATTCTCCCCGACTTCTACCAAGATTCCCTCTGACAGAAGCTTCTCAATATTGCCCAGAGCTGTCGGCATACTAAGCCCCAGTTCCCCCGCAATCTCCTGTCTGGTCATGGGCATGGAATGCCGCAGCAACCGAATGATCCGCATAAGATTCTGTTGATTTGCTGCCTTTCTTTTCATAGTTTTTCTCCTGTTTTATTTATCTATTAATTAAAGTTTTATTATATGATATATTATATGTTACCAAAATAAAAAGGTCAATCTTTCGTGATATATCGCGAAAGATTGACCACAGATTGCATAACCGCATTTCATGGCAAGATAATCTGTCAGGCGGCACCTTTTTCCTTCTTTGTTTATTCTGCAAAAATCTCTTCACCGACGATCTCCAGCATGCCCAGATCCCAGAGCAGACGGCTTCCGATATACTTGTCGCGAATATCCTTGGTCGCATAAAATGTTAATCTTGTCTCGGATACACTATGGCCAAGATCCTCATGGGTCTCTGTCAGACCAATCTCTTCCATCAGGTTCCTGTACTCTTCCTGAGTAGGCAATTCTTCTTCAATAATCTTCAGAATGCTGTCCCAGTTCTCCGCAATCCGGCTGAAGCGGGCGGGGTGGGTCGCAATATTGTATTTCTGCTCTCTCTCCTCAAGGGCGATCATAGCATCCGCACTCCTTCCGAGAAAAGCTTTCAGCTGCTTCTTCCAGTCCTCCCAGGAAAAGGCTTCCACATACTCTTTTGCCGTATTATAATCCGGACTGATCTTCTGGATACTGTCATAGATCCGGATGCAAGTTCCTGTTGCAATACCGCACTGGATTCCGTGATAATCTGCCGGGGTCTTGAACTCTTCTCCCCTCATATCCCACACGTGGGAGAAATAATGCTCCATACCCGATGCCGGTCTGGAAACACCGGCCATGGCCATGGCCAGACCTGCGTAAACCAGTCCTTCCGTCACGGCCTGAACAGCTTCCTCATCCCGGTTCATCAGTGCTTTTGCGTTTTTTGCACAACGATTCAGAGCATCCCTTACCAGAGAAGCAATCTTCGGGCAATAGTACTCGTCATTGATCACATGGGAGATCCGCCACTCACAGATGCTGATGTACTTGGCAAACATATCCCCGATTCCGGCCTGGAGGAGCCTTGCCGGAGCATCCTTCATGATAGATGTATCTGCTACAAAGGCCACCGGAGCTGTGGTTCCCAGCGAAATCTTAAGACCATCCCGAATGACCGAGGAAGTAGCCGATGCAAATCCATCCATAGAAGGTGCTGTACCCACAATCATATAGGGTCTTCCGGTCACCGCCGAAGTCAGCTTACCGATGTCGTTCAGTGTCCCTGATCCAACCACGACGATATAATCGCAGTCTGTATTAAAATGCATCAGAACCGACCCTACTGCCGCTTCATCCGGCTCCACCTTCTCCTTCTCAAAAGACCAGGATCCGGCCAGCATCCCCTGTGACTCAAGAATGTCTGCCACATCCTTCCCGGCTGCATCCCATGTGTTCCGGTCCGATATCATAAAGACCCTGGAGCCATGCTTCCTGACCAGGTCCGGAATCTCTTCCAGGATATGAGATCCAATTCTGATATCCTCCAGTATCACCTCATGGGCCTTGCCACAATCACAACTACCGCCATATTCCTTCTCAATCTGTTCTCTCATGTTCATTGTATTGCCTCCCGCATATTATTAATTCTTTTATTAATAAACCCGATGTTCATCAGAATCATCGGGTTTTTGTATGGTATTCTGTATGCTGTTTATTTCTCGATGATGCGGATGATGGTGCCAACCTTCACATCCGGCATCTCTTTATCTTCCACATTGATGCTTCCGGGCATATCCTCAGTATCCGAGCCATTGAAACGAACAGAGCAGTGGCCGAGTCCTGCCAGAGTTACGGGAGCTTCTTCCCCGACTGCCAGAATCTTGTATTCCTGCTCATCCACCTGCAGGTACTGACCTGCACAGATGGTACCGTTAATTGGATTCACACTGACATGGTACGTATAATCTTTCAGTTCATCCGGTGCATTGTCTCCAAAGATAATGAGCAGTTTTTCGTCCTTAAATGCGTCAACAAATGCTCCCAGCCCTTTTACTTTATTTTCATAGATCACTTTCATTTTTTTGTTCTCCTTTATTCTCTAAAACTAAACGATCTGAATACCAAAGCTGACATCCTGTCTTTATACGTAGAGTCCGAAACTTGCAAAATATGCGATCAGAACTCTGATCCAACCGGTAAGGAAGCGGGAATACATAACAGATACCACACCGACCTCAATAGTCTCTGTCTCTGCTTCTGCCAGTCCAAGGCCTACCGGAATGAAATCGCAGGCGCCCTGACAGTTGATTGCGAAAAGAGCCGGAAGGGCAAGAGAGGGTTTAATGTTTCCTTTACCGATCTCGGCACCGACCAGGGTTCCGATAATCTGGGCGATGACGGCACCAGGTCCAAGTAAAGCGGAAAGGCCCGGGATGGAACAGACAATACCCAGAATCAGAAGGCCGAATACATTTCCCGCCAAAGGAGTCAGAAGATGAGCAAAGGCATTTCCGAAACCGGAGCCGTTAATAATACCGATCAGCAGGGATACAAATGCCATGAAAGGAAGCAGTGTGGTGATACAAGTCTGAACAGCATCTCTTGCAGCCTGGTAGAAAGTATTTACTACTTTGCCCGCACCCAGTCCGAGTTTGGTGATCAGGCTTTTGTTTTCCTGTTTTGCCAGAGTTTCGGATACTTTCATATCTGCGGTATATGTGGCACCACTTTCTGCTTTTTCTTCAGCGGCTGGTTCTTCCACTGTCTCCACAGCCGCAGCTCCACCTTCTGCCGGAGAAATCTGCTTGGAAGTGACTGCGGATACATAGATATCTTCCGTAATAAACTTAGCCAAAGGACCGGATTTGCCGACCGGGTTGGTGTTGATGGTGGGAATTCTCTTCTGAGGATAGATTCCGCATCGTAATGTTCCGCCACAATCGATAATAACCAGAGCCAGCTCATCTTCCGGACAATTAGTCTTAAAGCCATTGACCGGGGTCAGTCCTGTCAGTTCAACGATCTTTGCCAGGCATTCCGGCTCTGCGCCGCCGCCTGTGATATACATGACTTTGTTCCTTTTTTCTGTAGGTGTGATAACCAGAGGTCCTCCAAATCCGCCGGACCCTCTTTCCACTTTAATTGATCTATATTCAGCCATCTTATGTATTCCTCCTATCTGATTGGGTTCGGTTCTTTATCTACTGCTGATGAACCGGAGTAAACTCACGACTTAATTTCTTGCCCTGCTGTTTTTCTACATATCGTGTTGTCCATTCTGTTGACCATCCTGAAATAAAGTTAGCTATCAGACCTACCAGAAGATAGCGGATGGCCAAAGGTGTAACATCCAGTCCAAGCTGGGTAATTCCGTTGGCAATCCCAAGCCAGATAAAGAGCTCGGATGCATTGATGTGTGGGAAAATGCCGTTATTTGTGTGACAGTGGTAAGTTACGGATGCATAGAAACAGGGTTTGTAGAATTCCGGGAAAAACTTACCCATGGAAAGGGCCATGGGGTTACCCAGCATAAAAGCGCTGATAAAGGGAAGCACCATGTAACGCAGGATGGGATTACCGGCGCTGACCCTGGCAAGTTTTGCCACAGCTTCATCTCCCACCAAAGCAATGATAGAGTTCATCAGGACCAAAAGCATCAAAATGGTAGGGATAATCCCTGTGACCCAGCTTACAAACTGCGTTCCTCCCAGTGTAAATAAATTCATAAATCCGGCTGCAAGTTTAACTAAAAAATCCATTTCTTTCGCCTTTCTCTTCTTTATTTAGCTCTTGTTTTTAAAGTTTCTATACGGCTCTTCTCAGAAGGTTTCCGGCAGAACGGCCGATTCTTGTCAGCGGAGCAGGCGGTGCATCGATCTCCTCGCCATTGACGAACTTCCGATAGGTCAATGCCGCATCAGCGATGGCTTTTCGAAGATTTCTGTGATTCTTTGGTCCGTCCTCTTCCCTGAGATCACCAATATAGCGGCCTTCATAACCATCGAGGGGACGGACTCTGGCCAGGAATGATATTCCTTCCAGTTTCTTTCCTCTTTTAATATTGCCATGATCATCAATTAAAAACATGACGATCGCACCGGCATGAAATCCTCCGGATTTCCTTCCAATGGCAACTTTTCCCTGCTTCCTCAGTTTCACAAACTCATTCGTAAAATGTTTTGTCTGGATCAAACTGAGTACTGCCTGAATCATAAATGCCGCAATGATTACAAGACCAAGTTTTAATACATCCATCTCCTGACCTCCGTTCTGTCATAACCTTCAATTAACCAGTGATTCTTACTGTTACTTTTTTAGTTCTTTTTCTTATTCTCCCGGCTGCTTGTATAGCACCCGGAGAAGATCGTTAAATGTCTTTGCCTTTGCGATCTTTTTCATCAGATCCTCATCCTGAGCTATGGTTATAATCTCATCGTAGATTCTTATCAGCAGCTGATCATTCTTTCCTGTCTCTTCCGGAAATCCCAGAAGAATGATAATCGGGATATCCTGGTCCTCATGCCTGACCCCCGTCTCACAGACTCCGATGGCCATCACCAGCTTATCTCCCGCATAGTGCACCGTGTGAGGAATTGCGATGGACCGGTCAAATACCATGGTGCCCTTTTCTTCTCTTTCCTTAAGTCTTAAAAGAAAACCATCATCAACATAACCCTGATCCGCAAGGTTGTCCGCCATCAGCGCAAGTGCCTCATCATAGCTTTCATCTCCCCTAAAAAGGAAGAAGCGACTCTCATCCAGAAGACCGTTGATGACAAACCAGTTGTTATCGATGACCGGCACATCAACCTGATCCCAGTACTTTGCTTTCTCAATCTTATGAAAGAGTTCCTTTTCATTGAAGATCTCCCGGATCCGGATGGTGGGCCGGCTGCATTCATAAGGCAGGGAATAAGTCGTCAGTATGATATCCTGCGCTTCCAGATCCTCCCGATCAAAATCTTCGTTGTAATAAAGGGTAAGCACTGCTTTACTGTCCAGGACTTTCTTCAGCTGCACTTCGATAAGCTGGGCTGTTACCTTACCCCCTTCGCAAACCACAGCAATCCGGAAAGGTTTTTCTTCTTCTATTCCGTTTTCCGACAGGAAAATACCGAAATAAGCGGTAAGGTATCCCTTTTCCGATTCCGGAACCATGAAGCCATACTCCTCACTGATCACCGAGGAAGCAATGATAGCCATCTGGTAAGCAAGAGGATACTTTACGATCAGTTCTTCATAGAGAGGATTATCGATCTTTACATGAAATCTGATCCGGTTCAGCATAAACATAATGTGATACAGAAATTCATCTTCGAACCGGTCCGTCACTATCTTGATGTTCAGTTCGTGACGGATCCTGGAAAATATATTCTGAATCAGAGGTCGGATGCTGCTGTCCAGACTGATCGTCTGCAGTTCATTGATATCCGCAGGAGTTCTCATTCCGATAATAGGAAGAAAAGTATATATCTTTTCTTCAAGAGGAATACTCGTATGCAGGATCAGACCAATCTGGTCCAAAAGAGTGTCCACCACTTCAAAAGAAGGACGCATCGTAAGGTTGTAATATTTGGCTGACAGCTTCCCGAGACCGTGTCCGTTCAGAAGCCGGTCCAGCATCAACGTGACAAAGCGGATATAATTCTCTATGACATGCTTTTCAAAGAAATGTGCCTTCAAAGTATGCCGGATCACAACCTGAATCTCCTTGTCGAGTGGATAGTCCCGATAAACATCTTCAAACATATTCTCCATCACAAAGGTTCGAATATCGATCTCCTCACCCTCCAGAGTCAGGCCTTTACTGGTCTTCCCCAGAATAGACAAATCATACTCGCGGATCTCCTCCCGAAGTTTCTTCAGATCACTGACAATGGTTGTTCTGCCAATATTCATCTCATAGGCAAGCTCGTCGGTCAGAATAGCCTCATCGGATCTCATCAGGCTTGCAAATATGTAATTCCTCCGATTCCGCCCTGAATTCATGAATTCATCTGTCTTAGTCAAAACAGAATAAAGCTTATTGAAGCGGTCCATATCAAAAACCCTGAGATCATATCTGCCCTTTGTTCCTTCGATTGCAGCGCAGGAAGCGATCTCTTTGTTCAGCTGTTTAATGTCGTTACGCACGGTCCTCTCACTGACAGAAAACTTTGTGGCCAGAGTGTTGATCCTGACCCCTGTGTGATTATGGAAATATTGTAATATCATCACAGCTCTGTTATCTTCAAAGAAACTTTTCATACATCACTCCCTTCCTCCTGTCCATATCCAATCTGAACTGCTCTCGCATCCGATTGGGTTCTGCTTCTTTCTATGGTTCACATTGTAGTGAAAAAGGAGGCCTTATTTAATACTGATAATTTCCCATCGGTGGAATTCCTTTAGTTCACCAGATTTCCGGGATGTGGAAAAATACCGAATGCCGCTAAGTGTAATTTAGTTATATCTTTTATTAATACTTTTATTAAAGTAATTAATTTATATCATGCTTTCCAGGATTCGTCAAGAGAAAACTCAAAAAAACAGGCCATCTGCTAATTCAGCAAATGACCTGTTGCTCTAATCTTTTTACATGGAGAAAACACGTAATCATCCATGATTGCAGTGTCATCTAATATCTCTGCAATTCTTATCTTTACCTCATGATCCAGCAGAATTCCTTTCCTTCGAACGACTGAAAGCTCCGGCAGATCGTAAAAGGTCAGCCAGTCATTGATATGATATATATCGTAATATATACTTCTCCGTGAAAGGTTCATCTGGTCTTCCTGATCTTCTTCCAGGATACTGTGACCTTTTTCTTCTTGACCTTGACCTTCACAGAGACAGGTTTTTTTGATATGGTGATCCGCTTTGAATTCTTGTTCGTGTTATTGTTGGTGGTGTTATTGTTGTTACTGTTGTTTGAGCTGTTATTCATGCTGCCGATGCTTATGTTGTTGCTATCGTTATTGGTATTATTGTAGGTATTGTTATTTATATCCTTTTTAGTCTCGTCTTCTGCAATAGTCACCTCTACATTGTCAGCTTCAGAATCATTGTAATTCTCATTTCCCTTTACCATATACCAGACATAATAGGTTCCGGCTTCAGCGGCTATAGGGATAGCTGTGTTATAAGGTTGTATGGGTTCGGTTGCGGTGCCGAGGGCGAATTGCATGGTACCTCCCACCAGCATAGATTCGTCCACGGTTATCAGCGGTTTCTCCGTCCCATCGTAAGTGCTGTTGTTTGCCGTGACGGTAGCTGGTACGCTGTTCCCCTTGCTGATCGTCACGGTCACGTCTACATTCTCTACAGTCTTGTAGTTAGATGATTCTGGCCATAGGTCGCTGTAGCCATTGGTGCTGACGCGATGTGATCTATCTTGTCAATCTCGTAATCCACATTGGCGGTCTTTCCCTCAACTGTGATCATCGCAGTATACTTGCCTGCATTGGTGGGAGCAGTCGTACTCTTTCCATAGGTCGTGCCAGCTCTGCCAACATACATGATATCTGTTACCGCAATCGTCTGGCCGGTGGCGGCATTAAAGTCATCCAGTCCGTTCAACGCCGCTGAAGCGCTGCCATCGCCGCCATAAATCTTCAGCGATGGTTCAGCGATGGTCAGTGTCGTCTTATCGTTGAGAAGCGAACAGTTAGTCTCGGAACAAGTCGCCGTGATAGTCCCGCCGCTGGCATAGTAAGTGAAGTTGTGTGTATGCTCCGGACTCAGCGAAAACTCTTTTGTCGTAGAATTAAAAACAACTTTTGACAAATCAAGTTTCAATGCGGGGCGGACACCGCCACTTTTATAAACCTCGAAGCCTTTAGAGAAATGAAGAGTGCCGTTATAGAATACGCCCGCAGCACGGTATGTGGTATCACCTTGAGAGCAGAGCCACCAGCCATCATTCTCACTCGCAGTACTTGAGGAACACGTCATCACTTCTTGAGGGATAACTTTTGCCTCCTCAGCTGTAAGCAGAAACATCTCACCTCCACTGACTGCTGTTTTGAGATCATCTGAGATTTTGCTATTAAACCAGTCATCTACGACACCTTTTACAATAGAATCACTATAACTATTTGTTCCATTATTTTGTGCATACTTTGATGTAGTAACACAGTTTTTTGAAAGCAACGTTACTATACTATCATCGCAAAAGATCAGGTACCAATCATTGTTGGCAAATTTTACTTCTGTGTTTTTAAGACTTTCGTAATAATCGGCTTCATAAGCATAAGCCGTCAAGCTAACCCCCGGCATCAGCCCAAGCGCCAGTACAAGGCTGAACAAAATGCCTAAAATATGTTTTTTTTCATTCTCATAAGCTTCTCTCCCCATTTCTTCTTTGTGGCGATTATGGCCACGACACAGTCATAACATCCATCTTTATTTATCAAATTATAGCAAAGGCCCAATCCGTTCTCAAAGTTGAAACTATTCCGAAGGTTCAACTATAAGATATCGGAAGATAAAAATCAATATATCGATGGATTCCATCTGTGTTATGACTTCGAGTATGCAATATTCCAAAAGGATCTCCGGCCAGCTTGAAATTGTGTTCCTCAATAAATGTCATTGCATGATCCAGGAGATGATAATGGAATGTCCCTTCTCCATTGGCTTCTACCAGGGTTTTGATACACAGCATACTTTCTATGGTCCGGGTATTATCGCCGGCCTGTATCCCCATCATTTCAAAGCGGTCTTTGCGTAGCATAAGCCCCCAGAAGTATTGATTGTCACCCTGACTTTCAATAATCTCTTTTGGGATGATTACTACATTTTCTGTGAGGCTAAGGTTTGCGAGCCATGCTTTAAATTCCTGTGAAACGGTTTTGGAATTATAGAAATAGTAGTTTTGCCGATATAAAATATATTTGTATTCCGGTATGGATTCGAATTCGATTTTATTTAATCTGCCCTCGATATTCCGGATGGCATTCAGATGACTCATGCTAAAATCATAAAGCCTCTGATAATGATCGCGCTTTTCCCGGAAATAATTGCCTTGCTTTTCCATCATATCGATTTGTTCCTGCAGGGAAGCATGGTGGATATACTGGATCAGATCTTTTGATGAATACTCCAGTGCCCTGTAATTGAGATACTCAAACAGAAAATTGATATCCCAGGCACTGTAATATCGGTAATTATTGTTCTCATCTATTTTAGGGGATATGACACCGATTTTTTCAAAGTATCGCAGTGTATCTACAGGAATCCCTGTAATCCTTGACACTTCTTTGGCTCTGTATTTCATCGTCTTATTTCTCCATAATATTTAGGGAAGGTCCTGATTCCATAATTCATCTCCATTGTAGCACAAAACCCCGCATTAACTACGGGGTTTTGTGAATGAGTGAAAAGATAATCAAGTATTACAGGGCAAGGCCTAATTCAAAACCTTCTTTATTTGCAATCAGCGCGTTGCTTGTTTTAACTGCTCCGGCAATTTTGTGGATCTTGATGCCAGCTGCTTCCAGTTCATTTGCCAGGGTATCATTTGGCTTATATCCCATAGCCAGTACAACGCAGTCACAAGGCAGCTCTTTCTGGCCTTCCGGTGTCTCGACCAGGACAGAGTCCTCTTTGATCTCGAGAACCTTTGTGGAAGTATAGGAACGAACATGGAAACGGTCCATCACTTTGGAGAGATTCTCTTTGCTTACGCCATCCAGTTCTTCCATCAGTACCGGTTTCATTTCCACGATGGTAGCAGCTTTCTGAACGGATGCCAGATGAGCGGCTGTCTCACAACCGACTTCACCGCCGCCGGCTATGACTACATTATCTCCGGCC
>CACZNZ010000249.1 GCA_902782625.1 uncultured Lachnospiraceae bacterium
ATTATAATGCGATCAGCGCTGTGAATCCGGTCGAAGAAACTACGGAACAAACTGACGCGGAAAGCGCGTCCCAAACAGAGCAGGAGCCATCAGCGGAATCAGACGAGTTAAATACGATCACCGAAAGGATCAATACTTCAGGCGGCATAAACTCATACAGCTCCGGAAGGATAGACGTCTGGATAATATATCTGAGCAATACGACCCTTTTAGGCAGACCATTCGCGGATATCAGGGATGATCTTAAATGGGAGGCCGAAACAAGAGCTCACAATAATATCATAGAATATTTGTACCGCTGCGGTTATCTGGTCGGAGGGATCTATGTGATTTTTTATATCGCGACAGGGATCCTCGGACTGAAAATGCTTTTTTCGCGAAGATACGACAAGCCAAAAGATGCTTTTCTGATAATGATAATAGGCGCATATTCAGTATATGCAATGTTAGAGATATCAACACTGCCTTTTATGAGGGTGATCCCTTGTCTGTTTTTCCTGACGATTGCTCCAATAATGCAACGGGCTGATATGAACTGAAGAAATAATGAAAAATATAATTAACAAGTTAATGGGAGATACCGCTCCTGATATCTCCGTAATAATTCCTTTCTATAATGTTGAAGATTATATAGAAGAGTGTCTTGACTCGGTTATCGCGCAGGAAGGCGTAAAGACTGAGATAATAATGGTAGATGACGGTTCGACTGACAGATCTGCCGAAATCGTAAAGACATTTATGAGTAAGCATAAAAATATAAGTCTTTACCATGAAGATAAAAAGGGACCGAGCGCTGCGAGAAATCTGGGAGTCAAGTTTGCAAAAGGCAAGTATATAGCATTTCTTGATGCTGACGATATGCTGCGTGCGGGAATCTACGCGAGAATGATGAAAGCGGCAGAGCATTACAATGCGGAGATGTGCATTTGCAGTGCCGCCAGATTTGATCAGAACGGCAAATATCCTTCAGAGCTGCATGATAACGTCTTCAGAGAATATAAGCCTTGTACTCACATTACAGAGACACATAGTCTGATTTATGATTCAACGAGCTGGAATAAATTGATCAACAGACAGTTTTACATTGATAACAATATACTGTTCCCGGAGGGAGTAGTATATGAAGATATTTATGTAAATGCCGATATGCACCAGAAATGCGAGCGGGCAGTCATGGTTTCCGAGATCGGATATTTATGGCGAAAGAGATCGACTCCGGGAAATGAATCAATAACTCAAAGGTTCTATTCTGAAGAAAACATAAGGGACAGATTTGCAGCCATAAGGTGGCTTATAGAAGATTTCTGCAATAGAGATATTCCTGAAGGCCTTAAGAAAGACACTCAGAAAAAGATCCTTCAGACAGACATGAACCTGATCATCGACTCAGTGGAGCATGTTACAGATGACAGAGCGCTGCAGATAATGGATGAGGTCAGGACCTTTATTGACAGCAATATAGATAAAGATGTGGTGGACTCCGCGTCTGTATTGGATTTACAGAAATACTATTATATAAACAATGGAGATCTTGAGGGCCTGAGACAGACACTGGCTTATGGCAGGGATTCCTATGACAAAGCTCCTGTAATTGAGAAAGACGGCAGGCTCTGCGCGGAGCTTCCGGAAGAATTATTCAGAATAGAAAACAGGGACGTCACTGACGAGTTTTCGCGCACGAGGAGAAAAGTCTGGGTTGACGAGTTAAGATGGTCCGGAAGCAGGGTCGAAATAGATGCCCATATATATATTCCAAGATATAATATGGGAAATCCGTCAGATCAGGCTATCAAAGTAAAGCTTGTTAATGAAGAGACCGGGCATGTGGTGGACGTTGATACCAGTCCGGCCGAGACAAAACATATAACAAAATTAAGAGGAACCATTGAAGACCCATCCTCAGGCGCTGTCATGAATTATAATTATGACTATACGGGATTCACTTTCGTTCTGGAACCGGAACTCTTTGACAGCGGCATCAAATCGCGTACGCGTAAGTACAGTGTTCTGGTGGAATATCAGGATCGCATTTTCAGCGGAAGGCAGCTGCTCAGAGGCATAAGCCGTGATGTGAAGGCCGGATGCAAAAAGATGTATGTCAGGAAGGGGCTCAGAAAAATCAGTGTAAGCTTTGGATATATGAACGAGCTTTATATAATAGTTGCGAATTAAGGCTGATACATAATTAAGACAGGTATATTTGACTGAAAAAATGGAAACAGTAAAAACGATTTTTGACGAACACAGGCTCTATAAGAATCAGATCATAATGCTGGCAAAATCTGATCTGATCAAAACCTACAGGGGAGCGGCTCTCGGATGGGCGTGGGCGGTGATCAAGCCGTCTATCACACTCTTTGTGTTTTGGTTTGCTTTTTCCATAGGTTTGAGGCATGGCAAGCCGATAGCGGGTTACCCGTTTTTCCTCTGGCTTGTAGCAGGCTTCCTGCCGTGGTTTTATATGCAGGAACTGATCACCGGAGGTGCCGGCTGTATACGAAAATATAAACACCTTGTCACTAAGATGAAATTTCCTATTTCAATAATTCCTACATATTTTAATATTTCACATCTGTATACACATTTTGCTTTGCTTGGAATAACCATAGTACTGTTCATGGTCTTCGGCCATATGCCGGATATCTATCTTCTCCAGATACCGTTTTACATGCTTATGATGTTTGCGTTTTTTACGGTATGGGCACTGTTCGGAGGAATGCTTTCAGCAATAAGCAAGGACTTTCAGAATCTCGTCAACGCGTGTTCATCGGCAATATTCTGGATGTCAGGCATCGTATATAACGTCGATGAGATAAAGTGGAGATGGCTGAGAGTCGCTCTGAAATTCAATCCGGTCACAGTTATCTCAAGCGGTTATCGCAGAGCATTTGTTTATAAAAAATGGTTCTGGCAGGATAAAGTCTCACTTGTATGCTTCCTTGTGACTTTCACGATCTTTACACTTGGTGCGATCTGGGCATATAGAAAGCTCCGGAAAGAGATTCCGGATGTGCTGTAG
>CACZNZ010000250.1 GCA_902782625.1 uncultured Lachnospiraceae bacterium
AATAAAGAGGCTGCAGCAATCATTCTGGTAATATGATTCATGCTTTTTTCCGGCATATCTATTCTCCTTAGAACTTTTATGTTGATAAAGATAATATATAGTCTATCATAAAACAAAAAAAAACGGAATGACCCAGATTCATTTCCAAGTCATTCCATGATGATACTTATATTATGTTTTCCACCTCTTCGCCTGTATATAGGTATCTCAGGTGAAAACCTGCCGATGGATCTTTAAGATCCGAATAAGCGATGCTTACACCGTAAGCTTCTGATATGTCCAATGCCTTATCTCCAAAGCCATAGACATAGTGATAATGAGGATGCGCATCTTCTACAAGTCTTGGTTTTCTGTCTTTTACCCACTTTTCATCCTGCATAAAGTAAGCTCTTTCTTCTATACGTTTTATCGTACTGCCAGCGGGCATCTCCTTTTCATTTCTCTTCTTTCCTTTTCCTTTGATCCTTTGATCAGTCCAGATACCGTCCTTAAGTGTTCCGATATATGTTTCCTTCACTGACTGATCCTGTAAAACCACAAACCAGAATGTATCGTCCTTGCCACCTATGACCCAGTCAACTTCGTCACGAAAGGCCTGATAGAATTCGAATCCTTTTTCTTTTTTTACCAATTCTAAAAAACGATAGTTCTCCATTTGCCTGCTCCTCCATATGCTTCCTCAAGACCCTTATATAATATAAATTTTAATATTACTTATTTCACTATGATCATGACAGCCACCTTTTTCCATGCAGATGCTTTGTAGTTGGCGTTTCCAAAAGCTCTGACTCTGACCCTGATCTTGTATATGCCTTTTTTCAGACCTTTCCTAACTGTGACTTTGCCAGTGGTCTTTTTGATGATAATCTTCTTGTTGCCGGATATCTTGGTATAGATCATCTTGCCCTGGCCCTTCCCGGTGAACTTGATCACCTTCGTGACCGACAGTGTCTGGTTTTTCTTCTTCAGTTTGCTGTATATGACCTTTGCTTTCTTAGCCTTGATGGTCAGAGGATTCTTAGCTTTGTTGATCTTCCATGTAATCGATTTAACTTCTGTCGTTCCATCGTCCCATATGTATGTATGATTGTCATCTTTTGTCAGGGTTGCTGTTACGGTATAAGTTCCGACATTTGTTGCCTTTGTGATTCCTGTCAAAGTGTAATTACTTCCTGAAGCCACACCAGTCTGAATCTTGCCGGTATAGGTGAAGGTTTTGCCGGCTGGAACGGTTACTTTAACCGTCGGTTTCGGTGCGGGTTTTTCAGTTACTGATACTTTGCAGGTCGCAGTCTTATCATCACCTGTATCATCTGTGCCGTTGGTTGCCCTTACGGTTATTGTTGCCTCGCCCGCAGCAAGAGCGGTCACCTCGCCATTTCCGCTTACTATTGCGACGCCAGAATTACTGCTGTCCCACTCCAGGTCAGGGTCCGTAGCCTCTTCAGGCTCCACTGTAGCAGATAATCTCTCCTTTTCATCCACCGTCAGAGTGGTGGACGTCTTGTTGAGGGATACACCGGTTACTGAAACAGGAAGACTAACCCAGACGTATTTGGCGGTTGTCGAAGTTTTTCCTCCTGCGGGGACCGAAGTTGGGGTGCTTCCGTCATAGTTTACTGACTCCTTCGCTCTGTAGCCAACCGGAATGGTATATTGAATTGCTGTAGTATTGACGGAGGGATTCGGATTCGCTGCTTTTGCGATTGCAAACGTATTGCCTCTTGCGGTCATCGCACCTTCAATGCTTAGTTTTTCCTCAGTTTTGTAGATAAATGCACCGTAACTGCCATTGGTCGCTGTGTCGCCGACGGCCTTCAGTTTGCCACTTTTGTCAACAATTATACCATTGCTGGTGTAGACACCATAGCTATTATTTGCATTGCCTCCGGTGGCATTCAGTTTGCCTTGGACTGTCAGTTGTTTCACATTTACACCGTAACTGTTTTGGCCTTTGCCGCTGGCAGCATTCACAGTTGTACCGGATCCGATGGTAATATTTTCACCCACCCTAATACCGCGGCTGTTGAAATTAGATGCATTATCACCATCGCTGACCGTCAGCGTTCCGTCGCCGGTGATAGTCATGTTATTATCAGCATAAATACCAGCGCCGGCAGATGTTTTTTTATACACATGCTTAACAGTGTTTTCGCCAATCAGTTTGATTGTAAAATCTCTGTCCATCCTGGCTTTTATTGCGGCTGAAACATCGTCATCATCCGACCCGGATCCTTCGTACGTGTAGTTGTTCAGGGTCAAGGTATTGGTGTTTACGTCGTAGCTTGCCTTTATGGGGTTCGAATTCGTGATGTTCGCTGCGTTTGTACTAGTCACTTTTATGTCGCCGACAAAGAGTTTGTAGTCCTCAGTGTCCGCATATGCCGTTAAGCTGACCGCCGGCATCATCCCAGTCATCAACGCAAGGCTGAGAAGTATTCCCAAAAGCTTTTTCTTCATCGTCTGTCCCTCCTGCTTTTCCTTATCTTGTCATTCAAGAATATGATTTCGGAATTTGAATTAATCGATACCAGTTTACCACATATATCAGCAATCGTCGACGAGTTTCCTTAAGCTTTTGGGGACATCTGCTCTTCTTATGCGGCACTTCTATGTCTGTGAGCTTCAATTCCTATAATTGCGTTCATTCCTATGCCAGTTTACGCAACTTTTCTCAAAACGAAACTGTGTTCATCTTCTCCCAATCGCGGTTTTCGCACCACCCCACAGTTCTCTCAGTCACGTCATATACCATTGACACAACCGTCGGACAAACTTCCTGTGATACTGCTTTCAGTATCTTAAAACAGTCATCCACATCAAAATCATCGGCTGCTTCTTTCAGCATGTCTTCTGCCTTATGATACCTGTCCCACCCCATCCAGGGATGTTTCTCAGAATCCTGTTTATAAGGAGAGAAATTTGTCAGGATCTTATATTCCGGCTTCTCATAATATTCGGACTCCTGTCCCGGTATAATGTGAAGCACATTGCCGTCTGCGTCTGACAAAGCGGACATAAAAGTAAGCCCGGGAATACTGAAGACTGGGCTTTCTTCTGCGATCTTCCGGATTTCCTGCAGGCTTTTCTTTTGCAGCAGCAGGTCGATGTCCAGCATGATGACGTTCTCTCCAGAACCAGTCGGATTGGATCGTTCATCAAAAGGCCAGCAAGTGGGCATTCCAACGAAGTCTCCCCGGGAATTTGCTCCGAACAGAGGCAGCCAGCCTTCGATTGCATCATTCACTTCAATATAAACTCCTTTGTCCGCCGGCCTTACTCTGTATTCCATATCCAAAAGATCCAGATTCCAGCCTACAATCGTTTTTTTCTTATTTACAACAATACTCGTACACATCTTCGTTCACATTCTCCTCCATTGTCATATGCTCTGAAGATCCGAAGTGTTCATTTCAATATACTTATTCACCATTTGTCGGATCCTCTCCATCTTTTCCCTGGTATCCGGATTAGAATAGGGGATACGGTCAATGATCCGGTTAACAAAATCATTTTCTTTTATAATCTGGAAAGTCTCCCTGAAATTAATATCAAAGAAATAAGCCACATAAGATATCCAGTAATCCATCTTTGTAATACGGTCTGCCGACCTGACAGACTTATGATCCATACATGCCTGGAACACAATGTCTGTTACAGGCTGGGCACCGACTTCCTCCGCATCCATTCCCACAAGGACCTTCATATCATCGACCAGCTTCACCCTGCAGTTATCCAGTTTGTCTGCATCCCGGATCAACTTTGCATGAAGAAGGATTCTCTCATCTTCTATGCATCCCACAGAATAATCACTGTGACGGCCGATGGCTTCCCGAATAATATCATCCCACTGGTCGGAAGCCACAAAAGAACGAATCCAGGGATCGTCCGATTCAAACAGTAGCTCCACTCCAAAGTGGGCGTGATCCATGGTGGCCGGTTCAAAACTGTCATACTTCCTAACCTGTTCAAATCGTCCGACATCGTGCAAAAGAGCGATTACCTCTGCCAGCATTCTGTCTTCCTGTGAAAGATTCATTCTTTTAGCAATTTCTCCGGCACAACGGACCACCTCATTCGTATGGACAATCTTCAATTTGATCTTTTCATTGTCTCTGTCAAAGCCGTCCAGATAATGCTCGAACTCTGCGTGGGCTCTTTTTATATCGATCATGATAATGCCTCTTTTAATTCCGTCAATATTTCTTTCCTGGAAGCCGGATACCAGTGCCCTATGACACAAGTATCAATCTTCATACGTTCCATTACACAGATCAGCTCTTTTACTTTCTTTTTGTCCATCTTCCAGCTTGGAAATTCTCCTAAAGTAGCATCTCCCAAAAAGAGCACCCGGTCGGAAGGGACATAGACCAGCGTTGTATCCTTGGTATGGGGAGAGGGAGCCTCAAAGATTTCGACAGGAAGGTTACCCAGGTCGATCTGTTTACTTCCCTGAAATGTTTCATCGGCAGGCACAACAATAACAGGAAGATCATTGGCATATTCCCTGTGAATGCAAAGATCCGAATGGACGAATTCTATCTTTTTTTCCGGGGTCAGCTCATTCGCCAGCTCTCTTAATTTCCGATCTGTTTTAGTGCTTGCCAGCGATGCCCCGTGAATCTGGTGCATTCCAAAGGTATGGTCCCAATGCCAGTGAGTAAGAACTGTCATATCCGGCAGTGGCAATCCTTCATTTTCAAGAGCCTGGTAAAAATCATCCACATGGCGGGAAGAATGGCCTGCATCCACAGCAAGAGCACAATTGTCCCCTTTGATATATCCAAGACATGGACGGTCCAGATCCGAATCGAACGGATAATAATAAACATGCTCTGTCAATTTGATTAATCGCATACTTCTCCTCCTCTCCATTATCACAAATTATCCTTGTCAAATATCATTATTCTGGGATTCCGTGACTGACTGCTATGCCTGATGACTCTGGGTCTTCCAGATAATCTCGAATCCTGCCATAATTATTATTTGCGCTGATCCACACTCCGTTTGCCGGGATTCCTTCGTATGCCTGATGATCTGGTATATGGTCATATGTCTTGATCTCATCGAATGCGTCCGGATTCTTCATACAGTAGATTCCCAGACCATAGCTGTTAATGCCGGCATCGAATAGTGTCTCGGCCATCCTGTGATACTCTTTCAGTAGTTCCTCTTCATCAAACACTTTCAATAGCGCAATATTTACACGAAGCTGATTATCTAACAGATAATCCTCGATGGAGGTATTCCCGTCATACCAGTCATTAGTGAAATGATTGTAATTACTATCCTCTACCACCACAAGCGCCTCTGGGTATATTGTGTGTACCACACTGCATATCTTGTCATAGGCCTCGTCGCCATACTTCTGATAAATGTAATCACTCTGTACCGGAGTACTCTTATCAAACCGGAACACTCTGATATCCCGATCCGGTAGTTCTTTGCATCTGGTGATCACGTCACAAGTAGCGCCTCCCGGGAACAACGCTTTTTTCCTGATGGTCAAGGTGATACCATAACGATTTTCCACAGTCTTTACTGCCTCCTGTATGTCGGCAGGAGCATTGCCACCCATCAGACCACATCCGGCAAAAAGCGCACTCACAAAAGAAAGCAGCAAAATCCCTCTTAACACCCGCCAAATCTTCACTGAAACCACCTCCTTATGACGTTCACGCTCTATCATCTTTGCAACAATTATCTTCTTTCAACTATACTACAAACTGGTATGTAACGCCACTTTACTTTTCTTCAAAGACCGATACACGATCTTAATACCTTGCTCTTTACACTCTTTGAACAGCTCAGCGTTTGGCAGGCCCACATAAGTCACGACCGGTATCTTCTCTTCGTAGATTACCTTAAACATAGGCGATGTAAATACATACACACCATTATCCATAGGAAGCACATTTACCCCGTCTGAAATAGATTTACCACCCCATACTTTCCAGCCACCTGTTGGTCTTTTGTTCACGCTCTCTAACGTCATCCTGTATATACTTTCTGAGTATCAGTTCTCCTCTGATCTCCCCATCCAATAGATACAGGATCCTTTCACACATGGCAGCAATCCTGCTGTCATGTGTAACCATCATGGTCGTGGATCCTTTTTTGTTCATCTTAAGAAATGCTTCAATCACTTCCGAAGCAGCTTTCTGATTCAACGCTCCTGTAGGTTCGTCTGCGAAAATGATTTCCGGATCCATCATCATGCTGCGGCATATGCATGCTCTCTGAAGCTGCCCGCCGGAGACCTCTTTCACATTTCGCCTTGCAAGCTCTCCAATGTGCAAAGTATCCATAAGGATTTCCGCTTTTTTATAATGTTCTTTTTTGTGCTTCCTGTCCGCATGAACCGCCGGAAGCACAATATTGTCGATGATATTCAGATTCTCCAGAACATTCATCTGCTGAAAGACGAATCCCATCCGTCTCAGCCTCAGACTGGCTTTCTCGTCTTCATTTAATCCGGTGAGTTCTGTCTTTCCCAGCATCACTTTTCCTGCATCTGGATGATCCATACCGGATACATTGTAAAGAAGTGTAGATTTGCCTGAGCCGGAAGGCCCCATGATCGCTGTCATCTCACCTTCCCCAATCTCAAAACTGATATCTTTCAGGATAGTTCCCTTTCTAAGATTATTCACTCTCAGTATTTTTTTCATCACAATCTCCAATCTTTTTACTTTATAGGCCCTGCTCCTAGGCATTCGTACGCATGTATATGATTCACTTCAATCAGGCCGGTCCGTGCCGCAGATAAAACAGATGCCAGAATCACTGCAGGTGCTGCCACAAAGACTTCTATCGGGTTGATGATAAACTGAAATCCATATGCGCCCATTGACCGAAGAAGCAGTGCTGCCATACTCTGTCCCGGCACAATTCCTGCGTAGATACCGATTATCAGGCCCGGCAGGATATACATCATCATTTTCTTCAGATAATCGTTGCGTATCTCTGAGGCCGTAAACCCCAGAGCTTTCTTCAGTGAACTGTCATTACGTTCTCGCCAGAGCACCAGGCGTATCAAAAGCAGCACGACTACAAAAAGCACCACGCATGCCATGGCAGCAGAAACGGCGGAGGCTTTCGAAACATTTCTTATGGTCTGTCCGTAGGTTCCTTGAAGATAGTCAGAAATCAGCGTAATCCGAACGCCTTCTCCCTGGTTTGCATATCTGCTTTGATATTCTCTGACCCACTCCCCTGCACGCTGTTCGTCGGCGAGAGACAGATAGATGACACTCCACATGACCGGTGTTTCATCTTCCGGATCTCTTAGAATGGCCTTAGCTGTTTTCCCGCCATTGGTGATATCGGAGTAAATCCCGCAGACTGTGCAGTTTTCTTTTGTTTTGCTTCCATCCTTCCTTTCCTTGAAAATGGTAATGGTATCACCAGGCTTTACACTCATCTCTTCGGCATTCAGGACAGAGAGTGCAATCTCTTTTTCGCTTTCCGGATAACTTCCTTCGATATATCGAACCGGAAACCTGCTGTGATCCCCGTTCTCGATCATCAGGTTACAGGAGGATCCGTCAGGCAATGTCGCCTTGTAGGAACCTGTCAGCATCAGCACATAATCACGCACTCTGCTGTCATCTGCTAATTCACCGGTCAGTGCTTCCGTCTGTTTTTCGATATTATCCGTCTGTCTTATATCAATTCGGATCTGGCTCTCTCCTATGCCCATATACGTGACGAATTCCGGTGCCCCGATCGTGCTTTTCATATTCCAGGGAACAAGCAGTATAAACGTCGCCGCTGCCGTAATGATCGTTGCCGGCAGCCACAGGTTCCTGCTTCGGACGTTGCTGCCGCGATCACGCAGGACTTCCAGTGCTGACATTTGATCTGTCTTTCGAAGCGTGTGATGTATGGACATCAAGAGGAATCCTTCGGCAACGAGGGATCCGGCAATCATAAGTGCATAGATCCCTCCAATGTTTCCGGGATTGCCGTATAGCAGCCTCATCTGCGTACTCAGCGGTTTGGATACAATGACTGCCATCAGGATTCCTGCAAAGCAACCGACAGCTGACAAGGCCAGGTATTTTGAAAAATACAGGCTGCGTATGCCTTTCCTTGAGATACCTACTGCTTTCAGCATTCCTATTTCCCGCCTGTCTTTTTCTAACTGTGTCAAGATCATGTACCTTATACAGAGCATAGAAATGAACAGGACAACCACACTGACAAGCAGAATCACCAGAATCATCATGCCATCGGAAAGAGCATTCATCATTCTGATCAGTGGAAATGTGATCGTCGGCCCGTTATCCGGGAGTCCGGCGTCTTTGTATGCCGTGGCAAATGCATTGACATCACTGCCGTCTTTAAGCCTGAACTCTATCAGGTACTCCTCACACCCAAGTGGCTTTAATCTTTGGTAATCCCTCTTACTCACCAGAAATCTCTTG
>CACZNZ010000251.1 GCA_902782625.1 uncultured Lachnospiraceae bacterium
TAGAAAAGCTGATATCGGCACAAGTCTGGATATCAATTATCGATGCAGCCCGGAAAATGGGCATGATGGAAGCAACATTAACCGGAGGCGAATGCCTGACTTGTCCAGAATTCGACGAAATCTACCTGCATCTATATAATCATGGTATCCTGACAAGTATTCTTTCCAATGGAGTGCTCATGAATCAGAAGCGGGTTGAGTTTTTTAAGCGATATCCACCAAAAGGAATTCAGATCACTCTGTATGGCAGCAATGAGGACGCCTACGAAGCTGTGACTGGACACAGAGTATTTAAAAGTGTGATGGAAGGTATTGCGAGATTGCTGGATGCAGGGCTACAAGTCATAATCATGATCACGCCGAATGAATATATGCAGGATAATACGCGGGAAATGATTCGAATAGCAGAAGAATTTGGAATACATTACCACATCAGTTCAGCATTGTTATCGCCAAGGGAAAACACTGGACGGAGGAAAGCAGAGGCTAATGAGAAATTGCTAATGGATTTATTCCGAGCGAGACAGGAATACCACAAAAAGCAGGCCATTATACGAGAATTATGTGATGTACCGTTTCCTAACCAGAGAAGTGATGGGGAGGCGACAGAGGGTGTATTATGCGGGGCTGGACGAAGCAACTTTGCGATAATGTATGATGGGCGCATGAGTCCTTGCCTGGCTATTGATAACATCACGACTCGCCCTATCGAACAGGGATTTCAAAAGGCGTGGAGGGAACTAACAGAAAAAATGAACCATTACCAGCGCCCTGTGGAATGCAACAGATGTGCATACCGGCAGGTTTGTCTGCCATGCCCGGCAATCCATCAGGAGGCACCACAGGGGCACTGTGATGTTCGAATTTGTCAACGAATCTATCGCATGGCTGTAGAAGGGTTGATTTGATAATAAAAGAGGTTTTGCATTTGAATATCGTAGGATATCAGTTCGCCATTAATATTGCGGAAGTGGTGATTGGGATCTGGTGTAAATACAGACTGACTTTGGATAAGTGCAAAGCCTATATTACAAACATAACGCCTCAGATTATCATTCGAAGCGATGCGAAATGGTACGCTGATGAGCATCCAGAAAAGAATTATGAGACTATGTGGAGGAACAAAAAGAACGAACTTGTCTGGGTCGATCCAGAGATCAAAGAATTTTTGGAAATCCGTGACAAAATTGCGGAAGTCATGATTGGCAAAGGTTTCCTGCTGATGCATGGCGCTGCGGTGGCGAAGAACGGGAAGGCATATATTTTTACAGCGCCGAGCGGGACGGGAAAAACAACACGTATTCGATTCTGGATGAGACTTTATCCGGATTCTGTCATCGTCAACGGGGATAAACCTATGATTCATCTATCGGGAAAGAGCGTTCTTGCCTGTGGAACACCCTGGGCCGGTAAGGAGGGATGGAACTGCAATATTCAAGTTCCTATTCAAGCAATCTATCTATTGGAGAGAAGCGAGGAAGACTGTGTAAAGGAAATCAGCTTTGCGAAAGCATTTTGTATGCTCCTTCAACAGACATATACTCCAAAGGTACCTGAAAATGACCGGAAGCGAATTCAGATGCTGAAGATGATGGAGGGGAAATTGCGGTTATTCCGATTTCGGAGCACAATGACCGCGGAATCTGTAAGGATGGCGTATGAAGCAGCACAGGAAGCGGGCACCATACAATAACAACTCCCCGGAGATGCTGATTCCTCCGGGGCTTTTGCTTCATGCAAGAGAATGAATGGGATTATCGGGAATGCAATGGTAAATCTGGAATATGAAAGTTATGTTTACTTTTTATGATCCGGGATAGCCAGAAAAGCCAGAGTTCTTGTCTGCAGCGTCTGTTCGATGGCTTTCAGACGTTCCGCCGGCCAATTGTACCGGGGATGCCTTGTAAACCTGAAACCGATCAGTTTTCGCAGTTTTTCTTTCTGTCGCGGAGAGATGAACTCCCGGACAATATTATCGAAGGGGACGCCATAGGCGGAAGAACGGGTTTTTGCATA
>CACZNZ010000252.1 GCA_902782625.1 uncultured Lachnospiraceae bacterium
TCCGTCAATGAGCATGTGCTTTCCTCCGCAGGAAACAATTATTCCATCCCCCTGACCGACATCTATCATATCAATTTCAAGATCCGGTTCTATGTGTATAGTCAGAATGAACACAGCTAAAGGCAGGATAAAAAATCTGCAGATATTGATATGCATTAGCGGCATATGGCAGTTACTCCTGACTTTCAGGGAAAATTCCTCATCACCCAGGGCCTTGGAGAGAAATACAAATGCAGCTGTCAGCAGTATGTACAATACCACCTGCCACTTACAGGAGTGCCCCATGTACCATGTACTTCCCCTGATAATGTTCTCCGATGACCCAAGGATTCTATAGAGCGACAGTATTATATGAACCCCTGTTCCGGGTATGATTCCGAAAACACCACCAAATATTGCCAGGATCATGGTTATTATTCCCATCACCATAAGAATCCCCATTAGCGGTATTACAGCAAGATTAAGTAAAATCGAGTGCAATGGATACGTATAGTAAAAGCATGCATAAACAGGAAGTGTTGCAATAAACACACTTCCTCCACTCTTTAGTCCTCCGGCCAGTCTGAGCAATATCTCTTTGGCAAAAGAAATCTCGTCATCCGCGAACTTCATTTTCACTGCCAGAAGTCCCTCAAACAGTGTTTCAAAATTTAGTAGCGGGCGTATAACCGTCATTCCCATCACTGCACCAAAGGAAAACAAAAATCCGCTGTTATACATGTAAAGAGGCTGATCAAGAAGCAGTAATATCTCTGCCAATGAAAGAGCAGTAAGTACATCATAGGTCCTGCCTACTACAGGTGCAAACAGTCTAAGCGCAAACATGCATATTGCCCTGAACGAAGAAGTGCCCATTCCACACATAATCCCATAGGAATACATGAAGGCAATGGGGAAAAGAGCTGTTATCACCTTATTAAGGCGAAGTCTTTTTAGAAGCTCATACAATCCCATTCCTATAAGTGAGATGTGAAGACCGCTTACTGCCAGTATATGCATGATGCCATTATTTCTATACATATCTCTGGTCTCTTCGTCCATATAGGCCTTGTCCCCCAGTAGCATAGCCTTCATTATTGCAGAATCCTGTTCAGACAAAACCTTATCCAGAGAGTTCTCCAGAAAACATCTTGTCTCAAAGAGGGCTTCCCTGTATCTGTTTTGGGATCCCCCTGCTCTATTAACTTTGGCTCCTGTTAATCTGTATGAAATTTTAAGTGTTGAATAATAAAGCCGGCTGTCGAATTCTCCGGGATTTGTTGGCGCCTGAAAGGCTCTGACCTTACCTGATATTTCCACGTACTGGCCAATAGCAGGTAAACCATAATCTCCCGACTCCAGATAACACTGGATCAGCTTTGAATGTTTGTTTTCCTGTTTTGTTGGAACAATATAGATTACCGGAAGAATACGGCCTTGAAAGTCCCTTCGGAACTCTTTTGACGAAACCCTTCCAACTACGGTAGCATAGCTGCCGTCCTCTGCAGAAGGCACTCTTCCGATAATGTCAGACAAAAACAATTCAAGATAGATACAGACAGCCGCACTCAGCAGAATTGCCAAAAGACATAGCGGCCGTTTCAAAAATAATACTCCTGACTATATATTCAGATCACTCCATGAGATCAAGATTTCTCTCGTAGGGACCTGAGATTGTAAAATCCATAAAGGTAAAGGATGCATCTCCGTTTACGGAAAGCACCACCTTGTTTACTTCTGTAATCTCTACAATGCTGTTTACAAGTGAATACAATGCAACTTCAGCACTTACATTATAAGGTTCGGTCAAAAATGATGTGTCAAAATCAACAAAGCAGACACCATCCTTGACGTTAACGCTGTTTATCTTGGTGTCCTTGGAAATGGTCGGGAAACAGATATCAGTCTTGGGACCTGCAATTATCTGCTCTACAGCCAGTCTCTCCATGGATACGTTACTGTTATACACAACGGAACGATATACAGGAACAAGTTTATCACCTGTTTCATTAGCAAAATACAGCTTCAGTTCCACCTTCTCATAGGTATTTATCTCATTTCCAACATTAAAAATAAAGGTATCGGCAGACATGTTGCCAATAACATTACCGTAATGGTCAGCTAAAGGAGTTCCCTCTACCTGGAAGGAGACATATTCCACCTCATTAAGCTGTGTAAAAGTCCTTACAATAGCTGCTCTGTCCAAAATCTCAACAGTTCTTCCGATATCTGCATATTTAATATCAAAATTCAGTGTCAGGATCTTGTCATTAAGAGAGTATCCGAGAAGATTAACACCACCTGTCAGCGGTGCCTCATACTGAAGCCTCTCAGGCATAGTACTGAGCTGATTTATAAGTTCCCCGATAACAGCGTCTGTATTTGACATTGGGCTTGTAATATCGTAATTAACTGCAACGATCCCCGTCTCGCTGTTATTGACGTAAAAGAGCTTGAATCCATCCGGATCCAAAGAATCTTTTTTGCCACATCCAAAAGCAAAAGCCATCATGCAGATAACCAGGACAGCACATGTTATTCTGTTTT
This sequence comes from uncultured Lachnospiraceae bacterium, assembly GCA_902782625.1. Classification (GTDB taxonomy): domain Bacteria; phylum Bacillota; class Clostridia; order Lachnospirales; family Lachnospiraceae; genus Anaerobutyricum. The sequence continues at coordinate 2,527 of CACZNZ010000252.1, forward strand.
TCAAATAAATTAATTTTCTCATATGATAATCCGGTGTTATTTAGCTGTCGATGCGGCAGCTCCTGCAGTAAGCGGTATGGAAACAGTAAATGTTGTTCCCTCGTCTACTTTACTCTGTACATCAATGCTTCCTCTGTGCATAAGAACAGCATTTCTTGCAATAGAAAGA
>CACZNZ010000253.1 GCA_902782625.1 uncultured Lachnospiraceae bacterium
GGATTTGTCAATGTGAAATGGCCTTCCATCGATGATTATAATGACATCTCAACAAAGAATCACTATAAATTTGCGATTGGAGAGGGGTATCCTGAGGAGGTAGCCCTGGAGGGTGTGCATCGATTTTCCCGCGACAGCGCCCGGACGCCGATGCATTGGGATACATCCAGGCATGCAGGGTTTACAGAAGGCGATCCCTGGATCCCTGTCCACGATGATTATGAAACCTATAATGTTGCTACAGAAAAAAAGGACAAAGATTCTGTACTGAACTGGTATATTGCCCTGGCCCGTCTGCGGAAAGAGCATCCTGAGCTGGTCGAAGGGGATTATACAGAACTGTTCCCGGACAGTGAGCAGATTTATGCATACACCAGAGAAAATGACTCCGAAAAGATAACGGTACTCGTTAATTTCTCAACGAAGAAAGCTGAGTATGATGCGGCATGTGTGAGTGATTCGAAACAGGTTCTTGGTACCAATGGAAAGACTAAGCCGGGCGAACTTCAGCCTCTCGAAGCAGTAATTTTCTGCAACAGATAGGAGGTTCCCGATCCGGAAAACTGATCAGCCGGTAACAATTCTGTCCATTAACTCTTGATTCACAGGTCAATTTCCGTTTATAATAAGTCAACATGTCTTGAGAAAGATGATCAGGGGGAGTTGACGGCAGGATGGATAATGCGGAAAAAATGAATGATGATGCCCTCTACGGCTGTTATCTGAATGGAAAAAAAGAAGCATTTGATCAGTTTATGATCCGCTACGGGGACAGTCTGACCCGCTATCTCTACCGTTATCTCAATGACTGGCAGGATGCGGAGGACCTGATGATCGAGGCTATGGCCAGGATCATGGCGAAAAAACCAAGGATTTCAGAAGGATGCTTTCGGGCATATCTCTACAAGACCGGGAGAAATCTGGCGACCAGGTTTCATTTCAAGAGAACCCGGATCACACAGTTTTCCCTGGATGAATACGAGGAGATCATCGGTGATCATACGCCCCTGGAGACCAAGGCACTGGAAGAGGAGAGAAAGCAGATCCTGTACCGGTGTCTGGAGAGGATCGACCCAAAGATGAAAGAGGCTTTATGGCTGGTGTACTATGAGGGAATGACTTATGCCGAGGCAGGCACCGTCATGGGATTAAGCACCAAGAGGGTCGACCATCTGCTGGACAGAGGGAAGAAAAAAATGAGACAGGAACTTGAGAAAGAAGGGTTAACAAATGCGTACGAATGAAGAACGAATCAATGCTATGCACATGCGGGCAGAAGCTCTGGCAGAGGCAGATCAAAACCGGAAAGTAAGGATGATCCAGGCGGCAGCCTACTCTCTCAGCCTTGTCCTGCTGATCACACTGGCTTCCTTCATGCCCGGGATCATGGGGACCATAGACTGGGATACGGCAATGTGGCAGATGACCGGAAGTATTTTTTCCGGCAGTGCAGCTTTGGGATATATCGTGATCGCGGTCATTGCGTTTTTGCTTGGAGTATCAATTACGATCTTCTGTTTCAAACTCAAGGAGAGGCAGAGTAAGAAAGATGAGGAGACATCTCCATGATAGAGACTTTGGATAATGGCATTCAGCTTGTCCTGACCGGATTGTGTTCGCTGTATGCATTTCTCACTGCAGTGCGTGTACACAGGAGAGAGTGGCTCCTGCTGGGGCTCTTTTCCGTGACCTTTTTTCTGGGAGACCTGTACTGGACTTTGTATTATATTTTCTATTCCAGAACACTCGTGTACTCTTTCATTCCCAACTTAAGCTGGTATACTTCTTACTTGTTTCTCGCAATCCTGCTATTGCTGGTGAAAGACAAAAAAGGGGAGGACAAAGCCCCAATCATGTTATATCTGATCCCTGCATTTACGATTGCCATGTGTGCCTACTACATGACTTTTGGGGATTACGTCAGTAATCTGGCTGTTGCCGTCCTGATGACGGTCATCATGTGGAATGCTGCGAAAGGGCTGATCCGGGTGAGGAAGCAGGAAGAAGGAGCAGAAAAGCTGGGGCTGTACA
>CACZNZ010000254.1 GCA_902782625.1 uncultured Lachnospiraceae bacterium
CCGAACGGATCAGGAAAGTCCACAATCTTAAAGAGCATCACCAGACAACTTTCCATCGTGTCAGGAACCGTATATCTTGAAGAACGGTCCATGAATCAGATGAAAGAATCGGAGATTGCCAGAAAGATGTCCATACTGATGACGGAGCGTATGCGTCCTGAACTTATGACCTGTATGGATATTGTCTCAACAGGACGTTATCCCTATACCGGACGTCTGGGTATCCTGTCCGAATATGATTGGAAATGTGTGGAAGATGCCATGAAACTGGTGCAGGTGTGGGATTTGCGTGACCGTCCTTTCGGGGCGATCAGTGACGGACAGTCACAGCGTATCCTGCTTGCTAGAGCCATCTGTCAGGAACCGGAACTGTTGATCATGGATGAGCCGACCTCTTTCCTTGATATCAGCCATAAACTGGAACTGCTGTCGATTCTGAAAAAACTGATCAAAGAGAAGAATCTGGCGGTGATCATGTCGTTGCATGAATTGGATCTTGCACAGAAAATCTCCGATACGGTTTTGTGTATCCATAACGGAATTGTAGAAAGAGCAGGTTCTCCGGAAGAGATATTTTCTGGAGAATACATCCGCACACTTTATGGCATAACAGATGGGGATTATATCGAAGAATACGGATCTCTTGAATTCGGTGGAAACCATAATCCTCCGGAAGTATTTGTGATTGGAGGAGGAGGCAAAGGGATCAAGGTATACCGAAGACTCCAGAAACTTGGCATATCTTTTGCGGCTGGAGTGATACATGAGAATGATCTGGATTATCCGGTGGCCAGAGTCATGGCCGAAGAACTGATTACCGAGAAAGCATTTGAACCGATTTCAGAACAAACCTATCAAAAAGCACTTGCCGTGATGAAACGATGCCCGAAAGTGCTGTGCATACCGGACAGTTTCGGCTCCATGAATGCCTGGAACCAGACACTCATGGAAGAGGCAAAAAAAGATGGCAGGTTGCTGCCATCTATAGATTCTTTTTCTTATAAATAAACAAGAAAGAAATGGAGGAGAAGACAATCAGATAAGCAAACAGGACAAGCAGTCCTCTGTAATCCGGTACTTCTCCGTATGCGATGGTACGGACCATCTGAGAACACTGGGACAGCGGCAGGATACCGATAACCTGCCGGAATCCCAGCGGCATCTGATCTGTTGAAAAGAAAGTATTGCACAGAAAAGACATCGGCGTGATAATGTAGGCATTATACTTCGGTGTATCTGCATAACTTTTTGAAAGAAAGGACAGTACCAGGGCGATGGTTGAAAATACCGTTCCGTTCAGAAACAGGATAAAGAAACTCATCCCATTAAAGATCAGTCCGGTGTGTATGGATGCGGTCAGGAGCATGATAATGCAGGCTGAATACATTCCCCGGATACTTCCTCCGATGATCTGCCCCAGAATAAACTGCCAAAGCGGCGTGGGGGAGACCATTACCTGATCCAGGGCTTTTTCATAAAGCCTTTGTACACTCATATTCTGCGCCACGGCACCGAAGCTTCCTGTCATGGTGGACATCGCCACAATACCCGGAATCAGATAGTTCAGATACGGTTCTCCGTGAGAAGTTGTCTGGATTCCCATTCCGAAAATGATAAGGTACATCAGAGGCGATATCATGGCAGCTAATGTTATCTTATAAAAGTCTCTCTTAAATTCTGTCCATTTTTCCCATAAAACTGTGATAATTCCCATAATGTCAGTCTCCGTTTATTTTTTCATCAGATGAGAACCGATTCTTTCAACAAATACATCTTCGAGGGTGGAGTTACGTAAGGTCGCCTGTTCTCCAATCTTGCTGAGAAATGCAATAGCCTCCTGACGTGTCTTGAAAAAGCTTGACCGTATGTCTCCGTCATTAAACTCATCCACTGCAAAAGCGCCTAATTCCTGAATGAGGGCTTTTGGCGTGTCGACCGTATCGAGCTTTCCGTGATCGATCAGAGCAATACGTTCACATAAAGACTCGGCTTCTTCCATGTAATGTGTCGTCAGGACGATCGTCAGATCACGATCGTTGATCTGGCGGAGAAGTCCCCACATCTGTCTTCTGGACAGCGCATCCATACCGGCGGTCGGCTCATCAAGGAGCATGATCTCCGGGTCGATCATCAACCCTCTGCATATCATAAGTTTCCTTTTCATGCCGCCTGACAGATGTCGAACGGTACGGTTCCTGTATTTTAAAAGATCTGCAAATTCCAGAAGTTCCTCGGTTTTTCTTTTGATCTCTTTGCGGGGAAGATAATAAAGCCTCCCTTGGTATTCCATGACTTCGCTGACTGTCATATCCTGTCTCATGGAATATTCCTGTGTGATAACACTCAGTTTGCGTTTTTGACTGGAATTTTTCCTGGTGAGCTTCTGACCGTTGATCAGAATTTCCCCTTCTGTGGGCAGCAATACTGTTGAAAGCATACTAATGGTAGTTGTCTTGCCGGCACCGTTCGGACCAAGAAGACCGAAAAACTCTCCGGTGTTGATTTGAATATTTAGATGGTCCACGGCAGTGAAATCACCGAAGGTCTTTGTCAGATTACGTAATTCTATCATGTTCTTTCCTGTATTTATCAAAGTTAAAATGCTCCGCATATATTATATATGAGAAGCATTGGTTTGAAAAGTGCAAAGATGTATTTTTTTATTGCCATATTCCCAATAATTCCCTTTGATTCCCAACGATACTCATGTTACTATAGTGATAGCATCAATAGTTTGTAAAGAGGTAGACTTATGAAAAGAAGAATCGTAATTATGATGATCTGTCTGCTTGTACTGGGGTTGGGAAACAAGACCGATGTATCAGCAGACCCGGCTCACAGTGACTATGCTTACGGCAGTGAACAGTCGGTCAAAGAAGTGGTAGAATATGGCATGGTCCCGATCTATGGAAGGGATGTAAAAGACGGTACCTATGAGATGCCTGTAAAAAGCAGCTCCTCTTTCTTCCGTATTACAAAAGCAGTTCTTACGGTAAAAGGGGAAAAGATGAGTGCGGTTATCACGCTTTCGAGTCACAGTTATCTGCTTTTATACATGGGGACAGGAGAGGAAGCGGCGGCAGCGCCGGCTACGGAATATCTTAAACCGAAAGATGATAAAAACGGAGCCTGTACATTTACCATTCCTGTTGAAGCATTGAATTATGGGGTGAAATGTACCGCCTTTAGTAAAAAAAGAAAGAAATGGTATGACCGTGTCCTTTTGTTTGATGCTTCGGAACTGCCGAAAGGGACAGTAGATATAGAACTGCCTGATTATGATAAGATACGACATGCAATGCGTGATTATGAAAGTACAGAGCAAAGTACCGGAGAGACCATCAATACTTCTTCCGATTCCGGAAACAATGCTCACACGCCTACGGAACCGATGAGAATGTCGAAAAAAGATGGAGAGTATTCGATTGAGGTCAACATGACCGGCGGAAGCGGC
>CACZNZ010000255.1 GCA_902782625.1 uncultured Lachnospiraceae bacterium
CATCCCCAACAAAGAAATCGCCTTTGTGTACGCGAAAGAGATCATTTCCCGGCTGAACCCTGCCGGCGGAGAATCCACCGCCGCCGCTATTCAGCAGGCGATCTTTGAAAGGGATGCGGCCGCTCTGCAGAAGAGCATCGAAAAGTACTTGCTGGAAACCATCAGCGTGTACGATACCGGCTCCGAAGCCTTTTATCAGGGCTTGATGATCGGCCTGTGCGCCATCCTCAACAACCGCTACGTCGTCCGCTCCAATCGGGAATCCGGCCTGGGACGCTTCGATATCCAGCTGCAGCCCATGGATCGGCAATTGCCGGGCTTTCTCTTCGAGCTGAAAGCCTCCCGGGATCAGAAGGAAGACCTGGAACAGCTGGCCCAAGCTGCGCTGGATCAAATCCGGGAAAAGCAGTATGAAACGGAGATGCTCAGCGTGGGCGTGAACGCCTTGATCCAGATGGGAATTGCGTTCAGAGGGAAAGAAGTTGTTGTGAAGCACACAGAGACGCAAGGATGATGATAGATTAGAAAGGAATCACCCTGAAAAATCATGAGAAGCTAAGAGGCTGTCTCCGTAAGTAGTTTCATGTTTTTCCATTCTCTCGGATAAAATCGGATTTCCCGTTTTTGTTTTTCTTCCTGAATCAATAAAGCCCCATTTTTCAAAATTAATCACAGAAAATCCGTTTTTAATTTTCTCATGTAAGCCTACAGCAGGAGAAAGTTGCTCAATCCCTAGGATCGGCTGTAAATTGAAGTGAATCTCAAGCGGGAAAGGCACTCCTGTCTTGACAGCAGCTGTGGCAACGCAATCACCCCCCTGTTTGATGTTTATCCGCAAAACAATCATTTTTGCGGATGTTTTTCTAAAAGATTTCATTGCCGTAAACTGCTGTCAAGCGGAAAAGAATTACGAATAAATGAGTTACCTGCTTCAGCTCATCCCTCATACAAAATCGCCCCTGTGCAAGCCATCGACCTGCATAGGGGCATCGTCTTACATCATGGATTCATCTGTCGTAAGCGGTGTTTATTCCGTACATATGGAACACACTATTCTGGTTCCGCTGTCAAGAACTAAATTGCGACAGTTTTGAAGCATCCTAAGACACTGTCTTGACCGTACAACATCATAGTAGGACATCCAAGCCGACAGTAGAACGTCATAGAAGGACTCCGATTGACAGCTTGAGATAGATTGACTTTCTGTCTGGTTTCCATTGCCTCAATCACAAATGTTGAGTGACTACTCGTACAGACGGGACATACCCTCTTGATTATTATGCAGTCCCTGAATGTGACTGTGTCAGGGAAAGCTGACCTTTTATGCTCACGCCGCATTCATATGGCAGGAGGGATAAATGGTCAGCTACCCTTGACACTGACAGATGCCAGTCATTCCCCAGCCTGGCGAAACACCTATCGCACAAGATTCAAACCTCCGGCTGAGCCGGAGATCATGACTTTGGCAGTGGAAAATGCACTCTCTGCATAGGCATTATCATTACGGAAGGTGTTACTCCATAGCTTTTTAGGAGTTCAACCATCGTTTGAGCTACCATTGGTCGTCCGTTGTCGCTGTTATTCCGATAATGGGATAACAGCGACAACGGGTAAGCTATTTTTCGAGCAGATCCTCAATGGTGCAGCCGAGAACTTTGGAGATACGGTATAGTGTTTCGGCGCTGGCTTTGTTGATATCCTTGTTCCGCTGCTCATACATCTGGATGGAGCGGAGGGAAACGCCGGAGTGCTTTGCCAGCTCGGCCTGTGTGCAGCCATAGGATGCCCGGATGCGTTTCAGATTTGTATCCTTGAAATACTCCTTTATCTTTTCATCAACAATATCTGCAAATTTAGTAATATCCGCTTCATGGAGCGTATAGTACATATTTTGCAAATCTTCAAAAGAGAAAATCTTGAAGATGTCGCTGAAACTTCTCGTAGAGAACCACTGGTAGTAGCAGACTGCCCAACCGATCCAATACTCACTGGAACGCCCGATGTGTTCCTCCGGCATTGCTTCGAGTTGCCTGCCGGTTGTTTCGAATATGACATCTGCAGCAATCTCGATTCCGCTTTTTCCGGCAAGGAAAGCCGGTTCTCCGTTTTCCATTCGTTTACTGACCGAACTTGCGGTGAAAAGCTTAATGAAGTCTTCACCCGGAATACCACAGGTATGGATGGTGTAATCGAAGGCATCACCGAGAGCTGCTTGCGCTTTACTCAGATAGGTTTCTTGGTATGCGTGGATCGTCATTCGTAATGCCTCCTCTCAGAATGTCCTGCATATATAAGCCGTCGACTTCTTCCTCTTGTATATCAAGGTATGTTTGATTGGCGTCATCGTCTCTGGCTTTGCGAAGAACATAGTATCGATCTTTCTCAGCGACCTCAAACCCTTCATACTGGATTTTTGAGAAGGCAAATTGGGATTTCAGGACGATCTGTTCTCCCAGCTTCCCGAGGCGCATGGCACGTGATAATTGCTCAACCGTGATCGCGTTGTTCAGAAAAGCCTCAGCGAAGTCGAAATAGGAGTCATCAGCTCTGTAACCTACAATCAGGTCAAATGCGTTTACATTGATCCCGAAGTGCTCAATCAGATATTGTTTTGCTCTTCTCGCGATAGGAGTCTTAATGCTGAAGAGACGATGCTCAACGAGAAC
>CACZNZ010000256.1 GCA_902782625.1 uncultured Lachnospiraceae bacterium
GTGGCAGGATCATGTCGTAGAACCAGATCATATTAAGTCCTTAAAAGAAATTCATGAAACATATGGAAATGACCCTTTTTTAACAACAGAAGACTTACGGAAAGTGGCGAATAGTAAATGGAACCTTAGGCTTACGTCACGCCATGCAAACAACGCCAAGAGAGATAGACCCATAGAAGATACTCTCGAAAACGAAAAGTGGTTAAAAGATAATAATATAAAGGTAACAAAAGAAGGAAAAAAGGGTATAGAGATTGATAAGCTGAAAGCCAATGTTGCTACTGAACTCCAACTGACAGGCAAAAGGACGGTTAATATGGCAAGAACCGGACATTCCGCAGGTCTGGAAAGCGCCCAGCAAGCCGGAACCATGACTGGTTGCATATCAGGTATTGAAAACATAGTAGCGGTCCTTAAAAGTGAAAAGTCGGTGGAGGAGGCGTTAACGGATTTACCGAGCGATATGTTAAAAGCTTCTGCACTCAGTTATATGTCAGGCGGTGCCCTGGCTATTGTAGAACAGAGTTTTTCAAATACATCTTCAGAGTTTATGCGCTCTTTACTGGATGCGCAGGTTCCGGCAAAAATTATAACATGTTTGACAATGACCAGTAAAACGATTCAGAGATTCTTAAACGGTGAAATCACTACATCTGAATGCATAGTCGATATAGGCGAGAAGGGTTTAAGCATGGCGGCAATTTCTGAATTTATGGCTATGGGGAGCCTGGCGATTCCTATACCGGTTGTCGGGGCGGCAATCGGTGCTTTTTTCGGATCCTGTGTAATGAAGGCAGTAAGACTGAGCGACAGATTTTTTGGAGAAACGAGAGGTTATGATAATTATAAGCACAAGATGTATATTGAGGCATGTGAGCGTATAGTTCAGGAAGAAAAGAGGTACCAGCAGGAACTTGAACAGTATCTTGATGCCTACTTCAAAGACTGCAGATTGTGCTTTGACCGGGCTCTTGTCGATATGAAAAAAGCATTTGTATCTGGAGATGCCGATGGAATGATTCGGGGTTCAAATCAGATTATTCGAAAACTGGGAGGGGATGTCAGATTTAATAACATGTCGGAGTTTATAGATTTTTTGGAGGACGATTCGCCTTTTATCATATAGGCATAGTTTAGCAGGAGAAGAAACCATTCTTTATCTGCGATTACATATCTTCAGGAGGGAAATATGCCGATACCTCTTATAATAGGTGCAGCAGTGGTTTTGGGCGGAGTTGCTCATATTGATGCCAGCAGCACGAATAAATCCGCTCAAAATATGATTGATGAAGCAAAAGATACGTACGAAGAGAAGAAACTGGAATTAGATTGTGCAAAATCACATATGGAAAGAGATTTGGCAAATCTTGGAAAGATTAAAAAGGATGTTCTTGATACATCCATGAAACAGTTTATCCCATTATTCCAAAAGGTAAAAGATATTATTCTGGAAGACAGTGACGGTTTATCCGAATTATCGAACATTTCTTTCAGTGACAAGGATATTGCGGAAATCAAAAGTCTTACACTGGCCTATACTTCAGCAGCGTCCTCATCCGATGTCGCAGGCGCGGCGGCAACATCTCTTGCAGCACTCGCAGTGACCGGAGCCTTGCCCGCAGTAGCCGGATCGTTGGAACTTGCAGGAACGGCAGTCATGCTCGGTGAAGTGGGATTGGCTGCTGATATTGCAATTGGTGCATTGGCTCCGTTTGCGGCATTTGCCGCACCGGCTTTATTGGCTTTCTCGGGTTTTTCTGCCAGCGCAAAGGCTGACGAAAACTATAAGGCGGCCCAAAAATACAAGTCTGATATTGATGTTGCTGTCTCCAAGTTGGATACGCAGATTATTATGCTGGACGCAGTTTCTGAGAGAGGAAGGATGTATTCCGAGCTTTTAAAAGAACTGAATGATATGTTCTCCCAGTGCGTTGACAAAATGGAGATAGTAGTCAGGAAATGTGAAAACTCATATCAGAGAGTCTGCCCACAATATCTTAGTGCAGATGATAGGGCGGTTCTGGCTGTGTGTACAAGCTTGGCACATGCGGTTAAATCTGTCATGGACGTTCCACTGGTTGAAAAAAGCGGATCAGTCAGCGAGAAGTCCGGGGAAAAATACGACGAGATGGTGGAAAAAAAGCCCAGGATAAAGAAGGAGGTTGAAAAAACTCTCTGTCTTGCTGTGAAAGAAAAAAAACCGGATATTTTGAGTGACGGATATGCCCTTGCGCAAAGCAGGGCCGCTATGCTTGAAGATTTCTGCAATCATATAGGAGAGAAGAATTATCTTGATACCGTCGCAATGTATCTTCTCGCAAGAGAACTGCCGGTGTTGCTTGCAAAAGACAAAATTAAAATTCTGGAGAAGAGCATTCCCAAGAAAAAGAAGAAAGAGATGGAGTATTGGACAGGGATGATTTCACAGGCTCAGTTCTCTGAACTCGGTCAATTGAAGGATGCAATCCAAGAGGTGGGGTATACGCCGGATATGGAAGAAGAGGTTCTCCAGATACTGGAAAAAAATATCCCGCAAAAAAAGGGAAAAGAGATTGCTTATTGGAAAACGATGATTTCCGGTGCACAGTTTTCCGAACTTGGTGATATAGAGGATGCGATTAATGGAATGAACTATGCTCCTGATATGTCAAAGGAGCTTCTCCGAATGGTTGATGGCAGGAAAAATGCTCTGCTCAATTTTATGATACTGGAAGAGGTAGACAGTCGAAGGGGAGCACCCCTACAGGAATTACTGGATTTCAAAGAGGGTTTGCTAAGCAGAAATCTCTCCGATGTCGCAATGAATGGTGTGACGGAAAAGCTGGATTCCTATATCATGGCAGCTGAGAGAAGTGAACTTGCAGAGAAGTACGCTGATTTATCAAGTCTTGAACTGAACGGCCTTCAAAGGGTCAGAGAAGAACTGAAAATGAGCGGCTACTCAAGCAGTATTACTGAACAGTATATTAAGAAAGTTGATGAGGTGGAACATGATCGCCATTTAGAATACCTTGATA
>CACZNZ010000257.1 GCA_902782625.1 uncultured Lachnospiraceae bacterium
AAAAGGAGAAACTGTGAGCATGGAGGTCCTTATGAAGATTTGTAAGGAACTGGATTGCAATATCGGTGACATCATGGATTTAATTCCAGAGGAAGAGGAAGTGCAGGATTGAGTTATGGGAGATGTAATTGAAATGCAAAAGCTCTCCGCAATTAAAGGGCAGACATCTCGTCTGCTGATCTATTGCCGAGCAATACAGGGATTAAAAACATTTCCATTAGACCAAACGCTTGCTGAACAGTTGATACAAGTCAGACCCAAACGACGATCCCTGAGACTTGAGACATATTTCAACAAGCTGCTTGCGGAGTTTCCTGACGATTGCGCTATACAGGACTTTGATGTGATGTTCAATCCAGACTACCAGGTAGATGTGTTGAAGATCCTGATCGAAGCAAGGAAGCATAAACGCTTTCAAGTCATTTGGCCCGGGAAATATGAGAATGGGAAATTAACTTACAGTCTGGAAACGTACCCGGACTATAAGGTGTATGACATAGAAGATTACGATGTGACTTGCATCGTTTGACAGGGAGGAATGCAGTAATGAAGTATTCAGAATTGATTAGTTTTAATCCCATTGAGGATGTTATTCAGCTTACAACATCGGATGACAGCAATCGTGCCCGTGAGTATGTAAAGAGTTATGTTATGTCTGACGCGATGGCCGAAAACCTGCAGGCTCCTGTAATTGACCAGCTGCAGATGGATGAAGTTGTGGATAATCATGGTGTGTTGATTGTCGGTAACTATGGTACCGGTAAATCTCACCTGATGTCTGTAATCTCCGCTGTAGCAAACGATGCAGACAACCTACAATATCTGCAGAACAAAATGTTTGCTTCAAACATGGAGCGAATTGCAGGTAAGTTCGAGGTACTTCGCATAGAGATAGGCGGGGTTACGATGTCTCTCCGCGAGATCCTCTTCGGATTCATTCAGGACGATTTTGATCGACGCGGTATCGATTTTGAAGTTCCGGATTTTAATACTGTAAAAGATAATAAGAAGCTGATCCGTGACATGATGATGGCTTTCTCCGAAAAATATCCAGAAAAAGGATATTTGATTGTCGTTGATGAATTTCTCTCCTATTTGACATCCAGAGATGAACGGCAGATCGTTCTGGATCTGGAATTCTTGCGTGCATTGGGCGAGATGTGCTCAAAGTCAAAGCTTCGTATCATACTTGGTGTGCAGGAAAAGATATTTGATAATCCGCGATTTAGCTTTGTTTCCGATACATTGAAACATGTTAGTGATCGTTTTACACAGCTGATCATTACAAAAGAAGCAACGGCGTATGTAGTGTCGGAACGTATTCTAAAGAAAACACCTGAGCAGAAAGCAATTATTCGCAAGCATCTGGAGAAGTTTAGCAGTCTCTATACCGGCATGTCATCCAAGATGGAAGATTTTGTCGATATGTATCCGATCCATCCATCTTACATAGACGTTTTTAACAAGATCTACCTGATCGAAAATCGGCATATCCTGAAGAATATCTCTTTGACGATCAAGGATATTTTCAATGATGATGTTCCGGCTGAGGCACCGGGGATCATCTCTTTTGATACTTACTGGCCGGCGATTAAGTCAAATGGTCTGTTGAAGAGTGATGTTACAATCAGCCGTGTAGTGACAGCCAGCTCACAGCTGGAAGAGATTATCAACAGATCTTTCCCCAAACCAATTTATAAGCCTCTTGCTATTAAGATTATCTATGCGTTGAGTGTACATCGTCTTACAACGAATGGTTTGGATGTGCAGTTCGGTCTGACTGCGGAAAATCTGAAAGATGATCTCTGCTTGTATCTTCCATTACCGGAAAACAGTGCAGACTTCTTACTTGGCATCGTGAATGCCACCCTGCGGGATATCATGACAACGGTTTCCGGGCAATTCATTATTCATAATGATGCAAATAATCAGTACTACATTGATGTCGATAAGATGGTCGATTATGATGAGAAGATTAAACAGAAAGCAGGGATGCTGGCAGACGGTGAAATGAACCGTTATTTCTATCAGGTTGTATATCGCTGCCTGGAATGGAATCAGAAGCAGTATGTGCAGGGATTTAATATTTACGAGCATGATCTAAACTGGGAATCGCATAATATTTTCCGCGAAGGCTATCTTTTTATGGGACTTCCCGGAGAGAGAAGCACGGCGCAACCGGAGCGGGATTTCTATATCCATATCATGCCACCGTAT
>CACZNZ010000258.1 GCA_902782625.1 uncultured Lachnospiraceae bacterium
GCACTCCGTGTAGACCGTCATATCGAGAATCCGCAGAAGGTCATCGAGTATCTCAAAAACCAGCCGCTTGTTGAAAAGATCAATCATCCTTCCGTTACCGACGATCCACAGCAGGCTGCCCTGTACAAAAAGTATTATCCGAACGGAGGCGGCTCCATTTTCACCTTTGAGATCAAAGGAGGAGAGAAGGAAGCCAAGGCGTTTATCGATAATCTGGAGTTGTTCTCTCTGCTTGCCAACGTGGCAGATATGAAATCTCTGGCGATCCATCCGTCCTCCACGACGCATTCCGAACTGAATGACGAGGAGAAAAAAGATCAGGGGATTAATGAGAATACGATCCGGTTATCCATCGGAACAGAAAATATAGCTGATATCATTGAAGACCTTGACGAAGCATTTAAAGCTTTGAGATAATAAAAGAAAGACAGGAGGAGTGAGACGATGAGTAAAATATATAAAGGAGCCATGGAACTGGTAGGGAATACACCGATTATTGAAGCAGTGAATCTGGAGAAAAAGCTTGATCTGAAAGCTACGCTTCTTTTGAAGCTTGAGTACTTCAATCCCGCAGGAAGTGTCAAGGACCGTATCGCCAAGGCAATGATTGAAGACGCCGAAAGGACAGGTGCTTTGCGGGAGGGTTCGACGATCATTGAACCAACCTCGGGAAACACTGGGATTGGTCTGGCTTCCGCAGCAGCAGCCAAAGGTTATCGTGCCATTTTTACCATGCCGGAGACCATGAGTGTGGAAAGAAGAAATATCCTGAAAGCCTATGGGGCAGAAATCGTTCTTACCCCAGGTGAAAAAGGAATGAAAGGTGCGATTGAAAAGGCAAATGAACTGGCAGAAGGTCTGCCGGGAAGCTTCATTCCAGGGCAGTTTGAGAATCCGGTGAATCCGGCAATCCACAGAAAGACAACGGGACCGGAGATCTGGGAAGATACGGATGGAACAGTGGATATATTCCTGGCAGGAGTCGGTACAGGAGGAACCATTACTGGTGTCGGAGAGTATCTGAAGAGCCAGAATCCAGAGATAAAGATCATTGCCATCGAGCCGGAGACTTCTCCTGTTCTTTCTCAGGGTCACGGAGGAGCTCATAAGATCCAGGGTATCGGTGCAGGATTTGTGCCAAATACACTCAACACTTCTATCTATGACGAAGTATTTCCTGTGGCCAATGATCTCGCATTCGAATACAGCAAGCTCCTGGCAGGCACCGAAGGAATCCTGACAGGAATCTCAGCGGGCGCAGCCCTTTATGCTGCAATCGAGACAGCGAAAAAACCGGAGAATGCCGGCAAAGTCATTGTCGCACTTCTTCCGGACAGCGGAGACAGATATTACTCCACACCGTTGTTTCAGTAACCTGTAAGCATCTAAAAAGGACTTCAGGCATGGCTCATCTGCCATATCTGAAGTCCATTTTTTAAATCTTGCTAATTCAATTCGATCGTTCCGTTGATCGTGGAAAGCCTTACATGAGAAAATGGTTTTTCTCCGATCTGTCCGGTGAGATTTTTTACATTGCCCGGCTTGATCTTCAGAGTCAGACCTTCGATATCCGTACGGATATCACCGGTCTTGCTGATACCGTCAATGATAAGACCACTGTCTTTTGCCAGTTCAAGATGAATTGGACCGTTTAATGTCTCGCATTCCACTATATTATCGATACGTGTAAATGTAACATTCACAGGGCTGGAGGAAGTGGTAAATCTGCCGCCGCCTTCTGCATTCTTTACAGTAATGACACCGTCAACGGAATGGACGTCCGAAAAACCAATGCTGTGATCCACATCGATCGGTGCGGTGGACGTAGCCAGGCGGATACGTGGGCATGTCAGTGTCTTCAGGCTGATCAGGCCTTCGCTGGTCTCAGCTGCAAATCTTGCAAATTCCCAATTCTCTTCTGTGAGAATCTCTCCATACTGCGTCGATACCTGAATCTCACCATGATAGCTCTCCGGAATCAAGATCTCTACACAGGTTTCGGTATTGACGATATCACGTCGTCCGTAACGGACTGTGGTCTTGATGCGGTTGCTGGATACCTTGGCAAAGAATTCGGATCCGGTAAGTCCGATGTATTCCCGAATGATAAGACTGTCGTCCTCAGACTTCTTCAGGTAGAGTGTCTCTGCCTGATATCCGATTTGGAGAACATTCACTCCCTTAAGGTCTAAAGTAACGATATTATCCGGTTTTCCGGATGGAACCCTGCCGACAGGTTTTGCGGTCTGAAATTCTCTGGACATAATGCTTTTCCTCCGTTCCTGATCAGTTTGTTTTCACATTCACTATTATAAAATATGGCATAGTAATTGGCAATGTGAAATCATTGCCTTTTCTTATCATTTTCTGAAAGAACGAAAAACAACATAGTAGCATCTGCATCACAAAGACTGTTTTTATAAATATATATCAAGGGTAATATTTTACTTTGCCTCAAACAAATAAAACCGTTATGTTTTGGCTTTTTTTATGAATTCCTTACAATCAGAGGGCAAGAATGAGACTTTTAGAACAAATAAACATCATGATAAAATAAACATGTATTAATATACTCTCATTTATAACTATATTTATACTATCTTTGTGAAGTACATGTACAGAGAAATGGGCTGATGCATACTGCATCAGCCCATTTCTCTGTATCAGCCTTTTATGCTTTCATGCATGATCTTTCATCCACTGCATGATCCGTTCTGTGGCATGTCCGTCACAGCTTTCCATGAAGCGTTTTTTAAACGCCAGGATCTCTGATTTGTCAAATCCGTTTTCTGTTTGACGAATGGCGTCAAGGAGCTCGTCCTGTGTTCTGACGATCGGGCCGGGTGTGAAATCTTCATATTCATAATAAAAACCTCTCCAGTCACAATACTCCTCATAATCATAAGCATAGAAGATCATTGGTTTTTCAAAAAGAGAATATTCGAATACAAGAGAGGAATAATCGGATATACAGATATCAGCACAACAGAGCAGGTCTTCAATGCTTGCTTTTTTCGTAAGATCAACAGCAAAATCCGAAGCTTCTTCCGGGATAGGGACAAGCTCCTTACAGAAAGGATGATGCTTGCAGATCAGTACATACTGATCCGATAACTCTTCTTTGAAACGAATAAAGTCGATTTCGTCAGGTGCCTCAGCCGAAGAGACATGTCCCCGGAAAGTCGGTGCATAGAGGATGATCTTTTTGTCCCGGGCTTGTGGCACGAGCTCATAGATCTTTTCCCGGCGGCTCTTAACAAAATCCTCCTGGTAAAACAGATCGGTTCTGCTGATTCCGATTGGGGCAACGATACCGGCAGGAAGATTCATGGCTTCTTCATAGGCCCAGATTACTTCGGGGCTGCTTACGGTTACCAGATCAAGATTTCCATAGTTGGGGTACTTGTCAAGTTGAGCGGCAGTCGACCCGAAAAGCTTCTCGGAAGTACTGCGTCCCCATTTTTTAAAAGCACCGCAGGCATGCCAGAGATTGATTGCCTTGGTCTCTTCCCGGAGAGGAAGACAGGAGAGGATCAGTGATGCCTCATCAGTGATGACATATTTGGCAGTAGCAAGTTCCCTGATCATCTCTTCGCAGCGGGCAGTAAATTCTTTGCCACGTATGAAATTAAACTGTACAAAAGAACATACGATATCAAAATCTCCGCTTTCCTCCAGGCAGCGGCGCAGATATTCGAAGGAATTGGACAGTTTGGTAAAACGCATTTCCAAAAGAAGTACTTTGCGTGGATTTACCGGTTCGGCAGCATATTGCTGATAGTATTTCGGGAAGTGATATTTGTATCGGTAGTATTTACGAATGGCACGTAGCCTGGATGTGATCTTCCCTTTTATAAATGATATTACAGACATAATAAAACCTCCAAATGATATACCGCTACATTATATCAAAAGAAATGGATAGGTGCAAGCCGGACAGATTTATGGTATAATAAA
>CACZNZ010000259.1 GCA_902782625.1 uncultured Lachnospiraceae bacterium
CGGACATAAAGTGCTTATAAATATGGCACAGAATATAAATATAGAAATCCTCATCCGTAAACCGATATTCATAACACGTGTCTTCCTTCCTGATCAATCTTTTAAAAACGTCCTGGTAATATTGGCTCAACTTTAATGTGTGACCGATCGGTTCAAATAATGCGTTGTGGATTTCAAAAATGGTAAACGGGTCTTTTCTGTATCGTATATGATGGCCATATTCCCGCTTTTCTCTGATAAAGCCAAGGTGTTTCATCACTTCATCAGCATCGTCCATACGGTCTACATCAATCAGGATATCGATATCCGACATCTGACGCATTTCCGGTTTCGGATAATCATACCTTATCACGCTTCCTTTCAGCAGTATATGCCAGATTCCTGCTTTTTCCAGTTCAGAGAATACCTTACTGACCAACGACCCTGCCGCAATACTTTTCCAAGTTGATGTAATCAGTTCCTTCGTAAACCGACTGTCCTCCACCCCGATTTTGTGCAAGAGTTCTGCAAGCACAGCCTCAACCTGATGAAAATGAGCCTTGCCATACAATTCATCAATGTTGACAGACGCCAGGATTCCCGGATCTGGATTTCCGTTGTTCACTGCACAAAAAACCAGATAAATCAAAACGTCTTCCGTTTTCATCTGTCACCCTTTCATAAAAATCCAAACCATCGGAAAAACATTGCTGATCAGTCAGAAAGTATCTACTATTTCAAAATCATCAGAAACATTTTTTCATTTCATCCTATTTTGTGGAGCGGATGGCCTTTGCCTCCCTGACAAAATATCCTCTTCTGATGGAACGGATAACACGATAGAACGGAAGCAGCGGAAGCAGAATCGGATGTCGGTAAAAAAGTGGATATTTCTTTGCAAAAACGGAATAATCGCTGTTCTTTGGACTGAAAGGAACAGCAAAACGCGAAAGCATATAGCCTATCTTTCCTCTTTTCTTCTTTCGGATCATATTGCTGATATGTTGATCATAATTTCCGTAATGACCGGAAAAAAGAATATATTCAAGGCATTTCTCCTCATCCGGTGATAACTCCCCTCCCTCCATCAAATGGAAAGATATCGCCCGGATCATGTGCTCAAAATCACGTATTTCCATCTTTCCGGTTTCGGAATCAATATAATCAAAATCCAGATGTTCTTTCTTCAGAAAAAGGTACACATCCAGAAGGGGGCGCAATCCCATTCCTTCATCATAAAAATGCTTGTAATCATGCGCAATCAGATAAATATACAAATCCTCCGGCTTCAGAATGTATTCATATTGATTTCGTCGAATCATCTTTTCTTCGATCTGAGTGTAATATCGATGAAGATTATCTCCGTCATAATCCGCAAAAAGAGCTCTGTGCATTTCGAAATTCAGAATCGGAGGTTTGATATAGATATCATGATTATACTCATCATAGGATAAAAACCGATATCCAAGCCCTTCCATTATCCCTTTAATATCCTTCATCCGGGTGCTGTCGACGAGAACATCGTAATCCGTCATCTCTCTCATTCCAAACGAAGGATAATAATCCTGCATCACCGATCCCTTTAGCAGCATATACCAGATCCCGGCTTTTTCCAGCTCCACTCTGACGGTTTCCCATGCGCTTTGAAACAGAATCGCCCTTCGGATCCCGGCTGCAGATGCCTGGATAAAACAATCCTTCTTTACTCCGGATGCTATCACAGCTGCCGAAACCACACCGGAGATTTTATGAAACATAGATATCTGATAAACCTGATCCAGATCCATGTTCTGAATCTTTGTCAGGTCTGCTGTCAAGCCACCCAGTGCATAGGCACAAAGATAGATTACATCCTCTTCTGATTTATTCACGGCTCCCGCCTTCCGTCCTGCTTGTAAGCGCCTTGGCTAAATTAAAAAGAAACCCCTGTTATGAAATTTCTACCATTCAGTACGTTTTATCTGAAGCTAATCTGGTTTGATTAAATACAAAAATCTATGGTCTGCAGGAAAGCAAACCACAGAGAATACAACTTTTACAGATGCATTAAATCACAACATTGTCATTCAATCCATCGTTCTTTTCGATCCCGTCCTCCGTAAAATGACAAACACGGTCACAAAATC
>CACZNZ010000260.1 GCA_902782625.1 uncultured Lachnospiraceae bacterium
CGCATAACGTCGGAAACGTCGATAGCCTGAGAACTCGACCGGGCCGCACCTTCGAAACGTTCAGGGTCAATCAACGACATGAAGAGGTGGAAGTCCTCCTCTTTGCCATTGTGCGGCGTTGCCGTCAATAGCAGGAAGTGCCGCGTGATATCAGAAAGCAGCCGGCCTAACTGGAAACGCTTTGTGTATTTAACCTCACCGCCCCATACAGTAGCAGACATCTTGTGGGCCTCGTCAACAACGATCAAATCCCATTCTGTTGCCTTGAGTTTTTCCTGAAGGGTGTCGTTTCTTGAGAGCTTGTCCAAACGGACAATGCAAAGATTAGTCTCAGCAAAGACATTCCCGCTGACGGCAGATTCAAAGCGGTCGTTGGTAAGTATTTCAAACTTCAAATGAAACTTGCTGTAAAGTTCGTCCTGCCACTGCTCTGACAAGCTGCCGGGGGAAACAATCAGGCAGCGTTTCAGGTCACCGCGGATCATCAGCTCCTTCAGAAGAAGGCCGGTCATGATTGTTTTACCAGCGCCGGGATCGTCCGCCAAAATGTAGCGGAGCGGTAAGCGTGGAAGCATCTCCTGGTACACCGCTGAAATTTGGTGCGGGAGCGGCTCTATGGAAGAAGTATGCACCGCCAGATAAGGGTCAAAAAGATGGGCAAGGTTAATACGATAAGCTTCAGAGGCCAACCGCACAGTATTACCATCTGCATCAAAACTCCAAGGCAGGTTATCTTCCTCGACCTGAAGACGGGCCTCATCCTCTCGATACACTAGCTGGTTCGCCAGCATTCCCTGGCTATTCTTATATGTAATTTCTAGTACAGAACTGCCATACCATTTAACGGCCACAATCTGTACCGATTCATTATTTACGAGTCCGCTGACGCTGCTGCCAACAGTCAATTCTTCAAGTTTTGACACAGGTCAACCACCTCCTAATCCAAGTTTTTTATAATGAGCCATTATCATAGTTTATCATCCAATAAGTACAATAAAACGGACTCATTATTTCCCGTTTGAATCAGGGACAAACTCCATGATATCATCAGCTTTTACATTGAGTGCAGCGCAAATCCTCCCGACAATGTCCGTTGTAATGTTTTCACCGCGGCTAAGTTTGGTCATTTGATAGTGCGTCAGGTTCGCCATCTCTTGAAGATCTTTCTTCTTGAGTTCTCTATCAACGAGAATATGCCAGAGTTTTTTATAGCTTGTCGCCATCTTGGATCCCTCCAGTCAGACTGTATTTTACACCAATTATAGTATAATATAACCACAAGCAAAAATCCACAATAAAGTGTAGAAAATCATACTTTTTGTTGAACAGATAATTGGTGCACGATATAGAAGATGTTTCAGAGGACAACGCACACGATAACCCCACAAATCTCACGATAACCCCATAAATCTCACGATAACCCCATAAATCTCACGTTAGCCCCATAAATCACACGATAGGTATTGGTCGCTAATCCAAAAAAACCATAGAAAAAGCAAAATCCCCGGCAGAGATCAGGTCTGCCGGGGATCATATCGTGATGTTAAATTGAGATAACACATGTATTTCAAGGCTTTTATGCATAGATAAAGCACCGTGACTTTGTATCAAAATCACGGTGCTTATTTGCGTTAGGACACCAGTAATCATACAATTCGGCGTTTCTTGCCTCCAAGTGGAGGTGGGTGCAAGGTGGATGCAAATCGAGTTATGTAAACCATCCTACGCCCGTCTTTTTCTGCCGAATACATCCAATTGGACGTTGTGTCCCGGAATCGGCCTTAGTATAATCACATTTGAATCAGGGAATATATCCCGGCAGTTTTTTCTTTTTTTGCCGGGATATATGCATCAATACACACCGTATATACAGAGCTACACTCCTCATTCGGAATCATCCTCAAATGATTGTAAGGCTTTTGCGTATTCTTCAATATTTATTGCAGGCACAGTTCCGATGCTCTGCAACATCATAAGAAGCCTCAAAAAGAAGAACAACAGAGATTCATCTGGCGCACTCTTTTTCAGCAAAAACTTCGGTTCGTATTCAACACAAAAAGATCCGTTCTTTAGCGCACAGCCAATATCAATTCGTTTTTCTTTCTCCAGTTTTCGCAGGTTTTTTCGTAAAGAATCACCGAGTGGATCTGCCCAGTTCGATTCGAGAGTAATCAGACCTGCAATTATCGTGTGTAAGGGCTTTGGCCTATATCTTCCTGCTGCGAAAGGGATCTCGACTGAGGTGCGCCGAAGTCGTCGAACACTTTCTGCTTTACTGCCGGCGTAGTCAAGGTGGGCTTTTGTCAGATCCTGTTTAACTTCTATGACGGCGTAAACGCTTTCGGCAGGTACATACTTGAACTGTTCGTGTTTGAAAACAAAATACGAATATTGCCGGTCATAGATTACAATGTCAATCTGATCACTCGTGTTACCATCACAGTCAACGACGATAGCTTTATCCACTTCATACCTACCGGGAAGATAAGTCTTAAGCCATTTTCGCCAACTTTCTTCGGCGGCTTCTCCCATTTCCCCGTTATGCGTTATACAATTTCGTCCAAGTTCAAGAGTTGCTGCCATTTCTGTTTGCATACCCTTGAAGAGTTGTAGCATGTCAACGGTTCCCATAAGTACTCCTCACCAGATGATTTGACTCCAATATGGCTCTGCAAGACTGTTCTTTGCTTGGACCGAGATTATTCTTTTTTCCTCAGCAGTGAGATCATCAGAATCCTTCTTTCTTCAGATTTCCTTTCCGAGCATCTGCTCTATTTTTGCTTACGGCGATAATATATCACTTAGATTTCCGTTTGTAAATTATACCTGTAGTATAAATTTTTGCGGGGTTTATGCGCCGAGTTCGTACTTTTTGATCATGCTGGAGAGTCAGATTCACTTTGTTTAGTATCTCCTATATTTTCAAACGCGGCGTTTACAACCTTAGTCAGTTCTCCAGGCTTGTTGTATTTAACTTTAGCGTAGATATCCATCGTGACCTTGCTGTTTTCATGGCCAGCAAGATACTGCACGGTCTTGGGATCAACGCCTTCATAGATTAGATTGGTGATGTATGTATGACGCAAAAGATGCGGCGTAACATGAAAGTCCAAAGTATAGTAAATACTTTTATCTGTTCTGCAGCGTTGGCCGAGTTCCGGTTGCATCGTTCTGTGAATCCGTTCACCGTTGATATAGCGATATAAGGTTCTTTTTTCTGTGCTGCGAACTCTAATATAACTCCATAGCCGAGTGAATTGCGACTCTGAAAGAGGATTTCCATCCGTGTCAGAAATAACAAAATCAGATTTTGACTGTTCTCTTTCCGAACGTAAGCATTCAACAAGATTCTGTGGAATTGGTATATCTCTTCTTGCAGCGGGAGTCTTCAAAAGCGCAGATATTTCCGGCCTGTTATTTACCGACCTCCAAGCCCTGCGTACTGAGATATAAGGGACATCATCATCAAGAAATACGCAGTCCCATTGAAGGGCAAGAATCTCTTCGCGTCTCAGTCCGGCGTACAATCCTAACATGACGAAAACATAAGGTGGGAGGTTTTTCACCGTATCTAAAAGCGTCGTTATCTGCTTATCTGTCAAAGTTGTACGCTCTGCTTTTGCATAACCGCCTCTTGGGCTTATCCCTGCAGCAGGGTTTTCTCTAATGACTCCACTCTCAACAGCAGAATAGAAAACGCATTTCAAGAGCATATTTACCATTCCATATAAGCCTTTGGACTTCTTAGAAACAGGAACCATAAGCATTTTGAGATCGTCCGCTGTGATTTCATCAATATAGCAATCTCCAATGGGACCAATGATATGGGTCTCCATTGCCCTTCGGTAACCCGCAAGCGTATTTGGCCTGACATTCGCTGATTTCATAAGAAGCCATTTCTCACAGTATTCTTTAACTGTGGGATCACTGACAACATAGAAAACGATAAAATGATCAACCGGCATCTGCCGCATTCCCCTGCTCATCCACGGTTCCCAGTCAACAAGCCTATATCGCTTTGGAAACACATTGAGAGACCTTATCTCATCTCGGATTCGTTTTATCTGTGCGGCGGCAATTCCGGGAGCTTTCAACTCAAAGGAAATATAGTCATAGATATCCCGTAAATCCTGCAAAGCCTCATCTGTGTATTGAATCGAATAATCGGCCATCAGATTCCGTACTCCTTACGCAGAATGGAATCCACTTCATCTGCGGAGTACAGTTTCCCAGTTTGTACAGAATCAAATCCTTTTTGCAGTTCCGCATTCAGTTGCTCTGTAGTTAATTCATCAACGGAAAGCGGTCTGCGAGACGGGAGTTTTATATCGAAAGGGATGCCATTTGTAAGCTTTATTTGGCTGTAAAGCATTTGAATAACAGAAGATGGTGTAAGGCCAAGCTGCGTCAAAATGCCTTCGACATCACTTTTTAGTTCCGGTTCGATTCGTGCGTAGACGGTAGCCATGTTTGCCATAGCGTAAACCTCCTAAATCAAGTAATTACATTCTATTCAAGTCCGATGACATTGTCAATAATTTTGCATACATTTGCAAGCATCTTAACGATCTAAATAACCCACCTGACATACGTCAGGTGGGTTATTCAGACTGTCAAAAAACCAATAGGGAATGACAAAATCCTCGCGGAAAGCGGGGATTTTTAGTATAATAAGGGCAAAGAAAGCGAGGCGTGAAGAGATGGACGAGTGGAAAAAGGATTCAAGAAAAGATGTGGTATTCGTGGACATCGATGCACTGGTGCCGGAGGATCATCTGCTTCGCAAGATAGAAAAAGTGATGGATTACGACTGGCTGTATGAAAGGCTTGAACCGTATTACTGCAGAGATAACGGGCGGCCTGCGACAGATCCGGTCGTATTAATTAAGATGGTACTGATTCAGCATCTGTACGGAATACCGTCATTGAGAAAGACGTATGAAGAGATTAATGTAAATGTAGCATACAGATGGTTTCTGGGATACAGCCTGCTTGATCGCATACCGCATTTTGCGACGGTAAGCTATGCATTCTGCAACAGATTCCCACCGGAACTGAGCGAGGAAATCTTCGACCATATATTAAACAAGGCGCTGAACAACCGAATGCTGGATCCGACAGCAATATTCATAGACGGAACGCACATCAAGGCATCGGCAAATAAGAAGAAGTTTCAAAAAGAGCAGGTAGCAAAAGCAGCAAAGATATATGATCAGCAGCTTCGGGAAGAGATAAATGCCGAACGTGAGAAATTAGGGAAGAAGCCGATTGAGGATGATGACGAAGACGACAAGCCGTCTGGAGGAGGAGCAGCAGAGAAGACCGTATCGACAACAGATCCGGACAGCGGGATGTTTGTCAAGGGCGAGCACGAACGGCAGTTTGCATATGAAGCACATACGGCGTGCGATTCACGGGGATTCATACTTGGCGTGGAAGTAACGGCCGGGAATGTACATGACAGTGTTGCGTGGGACAGTCTTTATGACAAGGTCACAGGAAAATTCGGGAACGTAAAGTTTGTGGCAATGGACGCCGGATACAAGACACCGTGGATAGCGAAGAAGACTTTTGACACCGGCAG
>CACZNZ010000261.1 GCA_902782625.1 uncultured Lachnospiraceae bacterium
CATTTGAAAGGAGAATTATAAATTGATTAAAATACTGTTTGTCTGCCATGGGAATATCTGCCGGTCACCTATGTCAGAATTTGTATTGAAAGATATGGTGGAAAAAAGAGGATTGGAGAAACATTTTCAGATAGCATCGGCAGCGACAAGTTCCGAAGAAATCTGGGGAGGCAGGGGGAATCCTGTCTATCCGCCGGCAAGAAAGAAACTGATGGAGCACGGGATCGATCCCAGAGGCAAGGAAGCAAGGAAAACTACAAGAGAAGATTATTCAAAGTACGATTATCTGATTGGAATGGATGAGGAGAATCTCTGGTCTATGAAAAGAATCTATAAGGGAGATCCTGATGGGAAAATATCTCTTTTATTGGACTATGCTGACAGACCGGGCCAAGAAGTGGCAGACCCCTGGTATACAGGGGATTTTGATGCAACCTGGTCTGATGTATGGGCAGGCTGTGCAGGATTTTTGGAGTATGTTTTGAAAAGACATCCGAAGGAATTCGGGGAATAAGGATTTGTATGAAAAAAACAGACCAGACAGAACTGGC
Source organism: uncultured Lachnospiraceae bacterium (assembly GCA_902782625.1). Lineage (GTDB taxonomy): Bacteria > Bacillota > Clostridia > Lachnospirales > Lachnospiraceae > Anaerobutyricum. The sequence goes on from CACZNZ010000261.1 coordinate 552, forward strand.
GATCTATGAGACCATCTGCAGGTCCGGTGGAATCAAGGCGAGAGAAATTGCAAAGATGATAAATGCAGACAGGCATACGGTAAATCATTATCTTTACGGTAGTCCTTTTATGAAAGAACTCTGTTATAAAGATCAGGATGACCGGTGGCACGGAATGATCCGACAATGCCGTCCCCATAAGGGAATCGGTAATTTTTCCGGGTATTATGATTCGGTGAAGGCATTCCGGGAAGCGGAAGAAGAGGACTGGTTTGCAGCCATGAAAACAGGATGTGCCAATATCGGTCGCAATCTCAATGATACAAGAGGGTTGTTCCATTCTTTTCTGGATACCAGAAAAGTGATGCTTTCCCTGTTTGACGACCTGGAGAAGATGAGTGAAATAGACTTAGATACATGGGAGATTGTATTTGAACTTCGTATCAAACGGTCCAGAATGATCAGAATCTATGCAGATGTCCTGGTTATTACAGAAGATAAGGTTTTTGCACTGGAATTTAAAATGAAGGACATGATAGAGGCAAAGGAAGTATCACAGGCTTCCAAATATGTCCGCTATCTTGAGATTTTGTTTGGGTCAGATTATGATGTCATTCCCTGCCTTGTTTTGACAAGAGCACAGGATCTCTACACTTATACGATATTGCCCGGTTCTACCGCGGAGATTCCGGTCTGCGCAGGAGATATGCTTTTTAATCTGTTTGATGAGTATCTGGGAATTTTAGACTGAGTGTATAAACTATATAGGGGCCCGATGCTCTCGGGCCCCTTGGAAAAAGAGAAAAGTATGAAAAAACTAAAAGCATGTTGTCTGCTTTACGGTTATTATCATATCTAAAAAATGTGAACAGTCTGTGTTTTCTAACTGACGAAAAACTGACAAACACCCCTGCAATTCTTTCAAAGTTCTTGTAAAACGGTCGCAAAGTTTAAACTTGAATAACAAAGATTTGTTTGTTATATTAAAAAAGTACATGTCTACACATATTTCACAGGGACAGAAAGGAGAAGAAACAAGACATGAAGTTACGAGAAAAATGGAAATCAGGAATTGCCATCCTGATGTGTCTGGCCTTGATTGTGCCGATGATCCCTCAGTTTAGGATCAATACGGAGGCTGCTTCATCGCGGGATCCATATGGGTTTGATCCATCAGTTCCGGACAGTTTCAAAGAGACGCAAAATGATGGTGAGAATCCCCACGGGGATGGTATTTTTACCCTGAATCCCAAGTCAGAGTTATTCGTATGGAGACAGAACGAAAAGAATGTGCGCGCAGATTCTTATAATTATAATAATAACAATGATCTCCGTGCGAAAGACATCGCTGACGACTCTTATAAGGCAACAACAACCGTAGGAAATTCCCGGGCAGAATATTATTATGTTTCTACCGAGGCCTATGACCCGAATAACACAGGGCATGATGATATGGTCGCTATGGTTGGTGTGGATACCCTGGAAGGGGAAAGACAGAGTATCGTTGTGGGAAGATATAGCGGGAAAGGAACCGATAAAAAGATTCGCAAGTTCTCGCTCTATATCAACAATGATAATGATGCTGACTGGTTTGACGGGATTGATCAGTGGGCTTACCGTGCTTATATCACGATGACTACCGGCGATTTTAACGGCGATAGAAAAGACGAGATTGCTGTCTATGTACCATATCGTGGTAACCCTAAAGTACTGATTCTTGATGGTAATTCACTTGCTACCATTAAGGAAATCAGCATCAAAGATCTCATGGGAGCTACCGGTGCAGAGATGTCTTCCCATTTCAAATTAGATGGAAGAACTGCTCGTGCTACCGTGCAGATTTCCATGGCGACAGGGGATCTGGACAGAGATCTGAATGATGAGCTGATGATCGTCGGGGGATATGCAGATATCTATGATGATTCTGATGGAGAAAAACTGAAAGACCGCAGTTCTATTCTCGGTGTTTACGATGCCTCACTTGGAGCCGATAAGTCTATCAGTTCTATAAATAAGAAGGCTTCTTATGCTTTTTATGATGATGAGGATTATGAAGAACATCCGGAATCTGCCAATTCGCACACAGAAGGTATGGGATGGCTCCGTACGGCGTCCGTAGTGTGTGAAGATGTGGCGGAAAATGACGGGCTTCCTGAGATTATCGTTGCAGGTTACTATAATACGGATGGACCGGACGATGACTCTATAGAAGATGAGAACTTTATGATGTGTACGATGGCATATGATGGTTCAAAGCTCAGTATGAATACAGCGCCTCAGTACATAGATATGACGGAGTTTGTACAGGCCGGGCTGTATAACCTGTCGGATAATATGGAGGGAACCCCTGCTATGTGTGGCGTAGCATCACGAGGTTTTAACTTCAGTAAAGATATCTTCCTGGCAGGAAAACTTCTTCGATATGAGAATGCTCAGGGAAACCCCTGGAAGGAAGTGGAAGGTTCAGAACCTGCAGTCATGAAGGAATCAGACAGAGGTATCGGCGGATCTATCATTTCGAACACCTGGGTACAGTCAGCGACAGCAGGCAACTTTGATTCTAATGATATGGGAATAGAACAGGTTGCTTATATTACCGGCTATAAACATGAAAATGGTGACAACTATTGGTATCGTCTGCATCTTGCAGGGTATACTCAGACGGAAAAAGACGGGGTATATAAAGCCGGCAATTATTATGATACCGGTGATAAATACAGGACCCTGGTGGATGATACGGATGATGATGACTGTCCGGCAGCGGATGTTGCCGCAGTCGATGTAGATGATGATACGGATACCCTGAAGTATGACAGTAAGACCTATGAGTACTCCAATGTGGATGTCATGGCCTTGCTCCAGGCTTCACCATATTTTGCTGATCTGGATTATGATCCGGGTTCCACGGCATATTCGTCTGATTCAGGAAGTGGTTCTTCGAGTTCGAGTTCGAACAGTTTTCATGTGGGACCTTATCTGGAAGGCAGTGTGGGATGGCCTTTCTTCAAGTTCCACGCTGAAGCAAGTTACAGCAAAGAGTGGAGCTGGGGTTATGAAAAAGAATTAACCAAATCCTTCGGGCTGACCTTCTCAAACGACGGAGATACCAATAAGGTGGTACTTTACCGTACCCCGGTGATCAAATACAAATACCTGGTAAATGTAGCAGGAACGGATGAGACAAAGGATATGGTTATCGGTATTCAGCAGGATCCTGTCTATCTGATGATGGATGTTGATGAATATAACAAGATTGCTAAAAATGATAATGCATTAAAGGATAAACAGATAACCAAAGAGATACTTGGCAATGAACCGGGATACCCTTCTACCTATCCGAATAGATTTACAGATCTGAAGGAATTTACCGGACATAAAAATCAGGTTCAGATTTATTCGGGGGCCTCATCCTCTGCATCGGTTGAACAGTCGATTACCACAGGCGAACAGACGTCCAATTCGCAGACAATTACGCATAGTCTGGACTTTGGAGTCGGTGTGGAAGGTGGAAGCGATGATACTCCTGTCGCCTTCGAAGTAGCCGGCGGTGTGAATTTCGGCTGGGGTTGGGAGAGTGAGAAAACATCCTTTGATTTCAAGGAAATCAGCAAGTCTGGTGAGATAACCTATCCTCCGAGTACAACATCGGAATATGCCTTTTCCAGCCGGTTCGGCACCTGGATGGGAACGCTTGCCAACGGTGAGGATGTGCCAATCCTCGGCTATATCGTAAACAATGTCAAACAGCCTCCGAGTATGGTTCAGGATCTGACGGTGGATTCCGTTACAGAAGATTCCGTGACCATCGGCTGGGATGAGGGTGTACTGACACCTGAATACTATGAGATTTATCAGTATTTTGATAACAGTCTCACAGAAGACCAGTACAGCCTAATCGGAAAAGTTCCGGGAGGAGAGACTACATTTACTTATGAAGATCTCGATCCGGAAACCAGCTATTCCTTCGCAGTGAAATCTGTCGGAATGGATGACGGGGAGCGAGTGGAAACAGAGTATACCGATATTGTGACCGGTACAACCCTCAGTGGAGGTGACAGCCCTCAGATTATCGGTATCACGGAAAAGCAGAATGTTCTTGTTGGCGATAGCGCGAATTTCGAGATTGATGCAGTGCCTGTCGGATCAGATACAGGCCTGTCTTACCAATGGCAGATCCGAGAAGCCGGCTCTACCAATTGGAGAAATATCGGAAAGAGCAATAATCCGGTATATACCGTAACCGATGCATCCGAGGATATGGAAGGCAACCGCTTCCGCTGTATTGTCTCTCAGATAGTCAAAGGGCGCAGAAAATATGCATATTCCGACAGTGGAATTCTCCATGTCGGCAAGGCAGAGAGCACGACTGTTCCAACAGCAATCAATCTCGATAAAGATGAACAGACCAATGAATACTACAATACCAACCGCGGACTGGCAGATTATGCGCAGACCCAACCGGTAGAGACAGAGACGGAGATCTCTAAGATCCTCAGTGTATCCATTGGAGGAGAAGAGAAGCTCTATGCTGCTTATAAGAATAATTACGAGAAGAAAGATGACGAGAATGTAGAGGTTCCGGAGCAGATCTGGAAATGCCTGGAAGACGGTGAATACTACACACTTGTCAATGTAAATGAAAGTGCTGACGGAAAGGCAACAGCAGATCAGAGAATCCTGCTCCAGAAACAGGAAAAACCGACCTTCCAGACCGTTGAGGACAGCCTGCTTAGTGAGGAGAGGGCAGAAGTCTTAACCTCCAAGACAGTAGCTGATCTTAAGAACATTGGCTCACCGGCAGAATACAAGACAAAAGCTACGGATGGTAATCCTTCCGTAACCTATGAAGTCTATAAGGCTGTGAATGCAGAAGGCAAATCTACTACTCTTTATAAAGAAAAAGATGTTGCGGATGCTCCTTACCTGACTTACAAGGATACCGGCCTGGTTCAATGGGATGGCAATGAGACTGACTATACGATCAAGAGACTCTTCAATGAAGATCCGGAAGCGGAAGAGACGATTGACGGAAGAGCCTATAGTGTATTCTGGCCTGAAGGTTTTGAGTCAGAGGACTATAAAGTATATTACGCAAACTCCAGTACCGGAGAAGATGAGTACTATGTGAAGGTTCGTAAAACCGAGAATAATCAGACGGCAGAAGTGCTTGAACAGCTGATTCTTCCAGAAACAGATGATTTCTACACAGGTACAGACGGCACTGCTACTTATAAAGCCGATCCGGGTGATGCTGTGATGACCACGCAGAAAGTTATCACACAGAAAACTGTGGGAGAAGCTGGAGATGAAGTAACCCTTACTGCTACAGTTACTGCCAATACGGATAGCAGCAAGGCAGAAGTATCAGGAAATATCACTTTCCGTATGCAAAACAACAATACCGGAAGTATCAGCGAGGTTACCGCTGCGCTTGACGAAAACGGAAAGGCAGAAGCGAAATGGACACCGGCAGAGCCTGGTGTATACACTGTGATTTCCATGTTCACCGGTAATGACTGTCTCAACAGCTCCGTCGGGCAGACGATCTACTTTGCGCTTGAAAAAGAGAATCCGGATAAGGCCCTCCTTGTTCTTGATGCAGATGATATCGTATATGGTGAGACGGTTCATATTGATGCGAAGAAGGGTACACTTGATGACAATGGCGATGTTGTCACATCTGAACTTCCGGAAGGAACATCCATTAGCTATAAGGTTTACTACAAAGATGATTCCGGCAAGACCAATGAAGTAGCGCTGAAAGATAATGCAGAGAAATTCACACCGAACTTCTCAGGAAAAGCTACTATTTACGCGAAAGCCAAGATACCGGCAGGAAATGGAACCAGTGTAGATGCTGATACGCAAAAGACTGTCTTTATTACCAAGAGACCGCTTTCTGTAAAAGCTCCTTCCAAATCCGGTCTTTCCAGCGATGTAAGTCAAGAGAAGATTCCGAAGCTTGAGGACATTGAGATTTCTTACAAGGATGATAAGGAGAAAGAGGCTATTATCTCGGAGGATCAGGATAAATTCTCGATAGAGAATCTGTTTACGATTGCTTCAGAGCCGGCTCTTTCTGCAGATTCCGGAGAAGGTATCTATGTGACGAAAGTGGACTATCAAAAAGATGACAGCGATGCCTATACTGATACCGTAAAGGCCTTCATGAAGAATTATGAAGTTACCTTTGAAAATGGTACTTATGAGATTAGTGCAGGTTTCTATAATGCATTTTATACTTCTGGATCCAATGGTAAAGTTGAAGCCTTTGAGGGCAATAATCAGATAGCTTTCCGATCCGGTGATCCGATTAAAGAAGGTACGAAGCTTACATTTGCAGCAACACCGGACACCAAATTCGAGATTGACGAGTGGAAAGTGACTGACGGTGAGGAGAATGAACTGGTGGAAGGCACCGATTATACCCTCAAAGATAACCGCTTGATTGTTGATTCCCTGTCTAAAAATATTCAGGTGCATGTAACCTTTAAGGCATCATCCTACAAACTTACATTTGAAGCAGGGGAGCATGGCTTGGTAAATGGAGCTTACTATAAAGACTCTGTAGAGGGAACGGCCTTCACTTCACCAGAGAATGTTCCGATTGGGAGACAGACCATCCTGAAAGCTGTACCAGACGAAGGCTATGTTGTGAAACGCTGGCTTGTAACCAAAGGTACAGAATCTGCTGTCGTTTATAAGAATGATGACGGAAGCATCTATTCCGGCTCAGAACTTGTTCTCGATGCTATGAGCACCGATATGGAGGTTGAGGTTGAATTCGAAGAGACTGCTTCTTATGATGTCAGTGCAGCAATCATCACGGACGAGGGCAATAATGCTACGGATTGCTCGGTAACCATCGATGGACTCCAGGATGAGAAGGCAGTCAAAGGATCCAAGATCAGCATGCATGTTGATACACCGGAAGATGTTACGATAAAAGAATGGCACATGTACAAGAATGATACGGAGTATGATGTTGTAGAGAATGGTGAGGATGATTTCACGATCAATAATGTCCAGAAGGATATCCGAATGGAAATTGTTGTTACTGTTCATAAGAAATTCAACGTCTCCGTAGAACAGGGTGGAACCGGTAAGGGAACATACACGGTAACCATCAATGACAAGACGTTTACAGCCGATCAGATCAGCGGTGGAAAGATTGAAGCTGCAAGGCACTCCAAAGTCACTGTGACTGCAATGCCGGAATCTGAATTCGATTATGTGGCTGCATGGAATGGCAAAGAGTCAGATGCACTCACTTATGAGATTGCCGACTTAACGGACAATGAGACAGTATTCCTGACTTTCAATGTCTATGATACCGCCAATATTCAGTACAATCTGCCGGACGGTTATGACGATGCACAGGGAACAGTTAAATCGGCCGATGGGGATACACTCGATGCAATCGGTAAGCAGCTGCGTGTAAGAACCGATGGCGAGATTGAGTTTGCAATCACGCCGAAAGAAGGCGAGCAGGTAGCTTCCTGGAAAGCGGAATATGCAGATGGAAGAGTAGATGAAGGCAGTGCTCTTGGATACGATAATAAGATAACACTGAAAGATATTACTTCTGATGTTACGGTTTCTGTAACTATGGAACCTATCAAGGCTTATACGATTCCTACGCAGGAAGTCAATGATCCGGCCAGCCCTCAGGAGACAGCTTACACCATAAGCGGAATTGTGAAGACCCCGGATACTCTTCCACAGGAAGAACAGTATGTTGACAAAGTCAGATCGAACGGGTCTGAGACCTTTGTGGTTTCTCCGGCAGCAGGCAGAGAGATTACTTTGATTACAGACAGGAACCAGAATAGTGCCGCTCAGACCAATGTTGTAACGGTTCAGCGGCAGAAAGACGGATCTTATCTTGTCACGATCAGTAACATTACCAATGATGTCGACCTTGTGGTAACGACAGAAAAGGTTTATACGGTTACAATGAATCAGGATGCTCACGGTAAGATTACTGCGACAGATTCTACAGGAAAATCAGTGGAATCAGGTACGAAGGTCAAGGAAGGAACTGTATTGACCTTTACAGCGACACCTGACAGCGATTACCTCTTAATATCCTGGAATAAACCGTTATCTGGAAATGCAGGTTCTGTGACGTATACGATCAATGAAGATACAAACATCAGCGCTGTCTTTGCACAAGCTTCGAATGCAGCAGAGGCAACAACCCAGGCCAAGGAAGAAGAGAGTACTACGGAAAAACCAGACAAAGACGCTCTGAACATTGGTCTTAAGATGAGGAGGACAGAGAATAAAGCGACTCTGTCCTGGGGAAGAGTAAAAGAAGCGGATGGCTATGATATCTTTGCTGATGACTGCGGTAGGGAATTAGCTGATGGCAAAGTAATTAAAACCATCAGTAGCAATAAGATTCTTAAGACTTCTTTCAAGAAAGTTGCTGGTAAAAAGCTGAAGAACTGCAAGAACTACAAAGTGCTTGTCAAGGCTTTTAAGATGGTGAACGGAAAGAAGGAGTATATCGCGAAGAGTTATGCTTTCCATATCGCCGCGAAGAAGGACAAGAAGCACACCAATGTCAAGAGAATCAAATTAAACGTTTCTAAAGTGACACTGAAGAAAGGAAAGAGTAAGAGGCTTAAAGTAAAACTCGTCAAAGAGAAGAAGAGACCGCTTCTTTCCAGACGTCATGGTGCAAGGATCAAATATTGTTCTTCCAACACGAATGTAGCCAAGGTATCTGCTACCGGCAAAATTACTGCCAAAGGAAAGGGTACCTGTAAGGTTTATGTGATTTCCATAATTGGAGTCTTCAGGCAGGTTAAGGTAACAGTGAAATAGCACCCCGAAAAGGCGCTTTCCTGTAGAGAGAAGGGGCTTTGGAATGTATATTCCAAGGCCCTTTTCTTTTTTCTGCTTCCAAAGTGCTATTTCAGCGTGACAGAAAAAGAATCGACAAAGTATGGTCTGTGTGATAAAATGACCAAAAGGGTTAATTGGTTCTATATGTATCGCATATAGATGGGAGGAGAAGACATATGTACTATCTTAATGAAAACATCAAGAATCTTCATAGAATATTTGATCAGAATGAAAGAGCGAGTTATCTCAGACTTGATCTGAATGAGAATCCGGGAGGCTTGCCCCAGGAATTCATAGATAAGGTTCTTTCCGATATCACACCACAGTTCGTCGCACAGTATCCGGAGACACTGCATTTTACAGAAGTGCTGGCCAATCATTTGGGAACGGATATCAGCCATATCTGTCTGACGAATGGATCGGCGGAAGGAATTCGCTATATTATTCAGGCCTTCACCTCAGTCGGAGGCAGGATTGTGGGAGTAGTTCCCTCCTATTTTATGTTCCAGATTTATTCGGAAATGTACGGCAGGAATTTTGTCAAGGTTCCTTATGAGGAAGACCTTTCCATGAATATTGATCATATTATCGCGGAGCTGACAGATGATACCCAGATGCTGATTCTGCTGAATCCGAATAATCCGATGGGCAATGTTTACTCGGACGAGGAGTTTGAGACGATCATGAAAGTCTGCCGCCAAAAGGAGATCACGGTACTTGTTGATGAAGCCTATCATTATTTCTATCCGAAGACATTTATCAATTATGCCTTGAATGAAAGACATGTACTTGTTACGAGAACATTTTCCAAGATGTTCTCCATGGCCGGCTGCAGGCTTGGTTATGTTGTGGGACACCCTGAGGAAGTGAGAATGGTTCAGAAGTTCTGTACACCGCATAACACCAACGCATTTGCCATGAAGTTTGCTGAAGCGGTTCTTACGACACCAGGGATGCTTGACTCCATGATTGAAAAGTTCAAGGAAGGAAGGCAGTATCTGATCGACACACTTGATGAACATGGATACCGGCATAAAGGAGAAGCAGGAAACTTCCTGTTTATTGAACCTAAGACGGATGCCGGAAAAATAGTCGATATTATGAAAGAACAGCATAAGATTTTGATCAAGGCATATCCTGATGTAGGAGAACTTGGCGATTGTCTGAGAGTCTCTATCGGAGAAAAGCAATACATGAAGAAATTCCTGGATACCCTGTTTGAGATCGACCAGTGATATTGTGACGAAATGAGTCGTCGGAACGAAAGTTCCGGCGATTTTTTTAAGCCTTAAAAATGTATATTAATAACTGTAATGGTAAATTATAGTGACAAAGATAAAAAATGTGATATAATACATTTGCAGTCAGATAATGTGTATGAAGGAAGGAGGAACTATGGCAGAATTAGTTGTATCATCAAAGGAATTGAGACAAAAGAAAGAACAGCTCAGTCAGCTGGCGGGGACACTGAAGTCACAGGTTACATCCTATGAGCAGCTGGGCAAGTCATTGAATTCCATGTGGGATGGAGATGCAAAAGATACATTTGTGAAAAAACTGGATCTTGATCTGGAGAA
>CACZNZ010000262.1 GCA_902782625.1 uncultured Lachnospiraceae bacterium
GTCCTGCTTACGGCAACATGTCCATCGCGTTTATACAGATGTCTATTCTGCTTGGCTTTGGAGCGGATCGGTTCATAGACAGAAAAAAACTTTTCTTCGAAGGAATCAAGGCACATCGAATTTTTAAATTCGGTTTGGGAATGGTCATGTTTTTTGCCTTATTTTGGATATCGATAGAAGGGGTTCTCTATATTGAACAGGGATTATCGATCCGGAGAGAGAGTGGATGGAGCGACGCTGTGGTGGCAAAAACCCTCGAGGATGTCAGAAAAGGGGTGCCGAAAGATACTTTTGCAATCGGGAAAGGAGTCCCGCTGCTCTATTATGAACTGGGATGGGATCCGCAGATTTATCCTATTGATTCTCCGGATATTAATGATGAGAATCGGAGGTTTATTCAGGAAAAAATACAGGATGAGACGGCAGTTTTTACTTCAAGGAGGGATTTGATTCCGGAGGACTTTGAAATCAAATCAACATACATATTGGGAAGCGTGCAGTTCTGGTACTATGAGAAGGCAGAGCAGAAATCTTCTGATACCTGAATAGTGATTCTTGAAAGTGAGAGAAGAGAGCTGTCAGGCAGTGCAGCCCCTTTCGTTTACGGGAGATAGTTAACTTTAAAACAGCAATGCTGGAGGCAATAAAATGTTCATAGAGACCACAGATGACTTTCAGCGACAGATATCTATCGGTAAAAGTATTCTGAACAGCCGTCCGGAGATTTATTCCCGGGAAGTGATTGAAGATATTTACAGTATAATCAATTCCTATACCCTTCCGAAGAAATTTACCGCGGAAGAAGTTTTTTATATTTCACTTTACAATTACTGGCGGTACGGTTTTGTTACTAAAGAAAACTTCTATTTTGATCTGTTTCATAAACGGCATTCTGAAAAAGCAGAATACATGTCGAATATGAATAAACTCAATTATACTCGTCATCTGAATGCAAAAGAGGCGGAATATCTACTGGCCGATAAGTATGAGACTTACAAAATTCTTGGGGAGTACTATGGCAGGGAATTGATTCGTGTGTCTTACGAATCCGGACATTATCAGTTTAGGGACTTTATACAAAGGCATAACGAATTTGTAGTTAAACCTGTCGGGCTTGCCACTTCCATAGGCGTAAAAAAGTGTACTGCGGAAGAATATGATGGAGACGCCGATATTGCTCTGAGAGTTCTCCTGAAGGAAACGGAAGAAATCCAGTCTCATTACAGATGGGCCAGGGGAAAAGGCATCATAGTAGAAGAACTGATAAATCAGGGTGAGGCTCTCGCCTGTCTTCATCCGGCTTCTGTGAACAGTATTCGCATTACAACTGTCAGAACCGATGACGGAATACATTTCTTTTACCCGGTTATCCGTATCGGATTGGGAGGCAACTTTTTATGTAGCCGCTCCTCCGGGAGCATTGTGGCGGGTATCAATGCAAAGACGGGTGTTGTCGAGACAGACGGCTTTACCGATAGGAATGAGCACTATATCTGTCATCCTGACACAGGTATACGGATAAAAGGTTTTTGTGTGCCGAAGTGGGATGAACTCAGTCGGTTGGCAGAGAAACTTGCACTGAAATTTGAGGACTTGCGATATATCGGCTGGGATTTTGCGTATACCGACGCCGAAAAATGGATTGTTATAGAGGGAAATGAAAACGGGGGATTTGTAGGACAGATCCCATATAAACGCGGACTTTTGAACGAGTTCACGGAACTGATTCATTGGAAATCGCAAAAAAGATACTGGTGGATAGGCAGATATAGCGAATAACAGGATGTCTGCACGGCAAAAAGGGGTACGTGATGCCGAAACAAAGAGAAGAACATCTGGTTTTGAACGGGGTTATCTGGAAATATATGGATCGTACCGTCGTACAAGCGGGACAATTTCTTGTTTCGCTTTTTCTGGCACGCATTCTTGCACCCGAAGAATTCGGCACTCTTACTCTTGTAACGGTCTTTATAAATATAGCCCTTGTATTTGTAGAACACGGTATCGGCTCAGCGCTTATCCAAAAACAGAATATCACAGAAACTGAGTTCAGATCTGTTTACTACTTCAGCCTTGTATTGGGGTTCGTCCTTGCGGTGATACTGATTATTACTGCGCCGTCTCTATGCAGTTTTCTCGGATATCCTGCTATTGTTTCGATTGTCAGGGTATTGTCTCTGACGCTGCCGCTGGCAGGAATCTGCAATACGCTTGAATCGAGGCTGACAAGGAATCTGGAGTTCAAAAAAATATTTTTCACAAATATGTGTGCTGTGTTCATATCAGCATTTGCCAGTATCTGGTGTGCTTTGAACGGATATGGCGTTTGGTCCTTAGTCGTCCAGCGCGTTTCATTTCAACTGGTTTCGGCACTGGCTCTTCACTGCCTTGTAAGGTTTGAATTCATTGCCACTGTCTCACTTCGCAATATCTATCCGCTGATATCATATGGTTGGAAAATACTGTTATCGAGTTTAATTGATACGGTATATGCGAACCTGCGTACACTGATTATCGGAAAATATTTTCGGACAGAGACTGTCGGATATTATGATAAGGGACGTCAGTTTCCTGCGTTTATTATAGCAAATGTGAACGCGACGATTCAGTCGGTCATGTTTCCTGCACTCTCGAGAAAACAGTCGAATACAGATGCGCTGAAAGCAATGGTAAGAAAATCAATAGGCGTGAGCACATTTCTGATTTGGCCTTGTATGACGGGATTGATGATGGTTGCCGAACCGCTGATCAGAATTCTTCTCACCGACAAGTGGCTGCCTGCTGTGCCTTTTTTAAGATGTTTCTGTATGGTATATAGCTTCTGGCCGATTTCCACAACGAATTTGCAGGTGATTAAAGCGGTAGGCCGAAGTGATATTTTTCTTAAGCTTGAAATAATAAAAAAGATAATCGGAATAGGGATTATGGTGTTTACGTTACCTTACGGCATTTATACAATGATGATCGGGAGCTGTGTAAATGCCGGCATCGCCTTGATTCTGAATGCACTGCCCAACACAAAACTGATACGATATAATCTGCTGGAATTATTCTCTGATTTTCTTCCTGCGGGAATTCTTTCTGCTGTGATGGGAACAGTGATATACTTCGTTGGCCTGTCGATTCATAATGATTTGCTGCAGCTTGTATGCCAGACCATAACAGGCGTGGCAGTCTATGTGGGATGTGCAGCACTGCTTCGTGTCGACAGCTTCAGATACCTTTTGAGTATAGTTCTTCAGATCAGAAAGAGTAAAAGGAGCTGATGGCGTATAAAACGATGATAGAAATCTGCTGAATGGAATTCGAAAATCGGTATTGAAAAGGAGAGACGGATGGATTCAGAAATATATGTGACGAGAGTTACTCTCCCTACATTGGACGAATATGTGGAGGAGATACGGAGCCTTTTTTCGAGATACCGAATTACCAATATGGGTGAGAAGTACGAACAGCTTACAGCCTTAGCAAAGAAAAAACTGGATGTTGAGAATTTGGTTCTGCTTTCGAACGGACATATGTCATTAGAACTTCTGCTTCAGGCAATGAAGCTCAAAGGAGAGATTATAACAACGCCTTTTACATTTGCATCGACGACACATGCAATTGTGCGCAGCGGGGCAACACCTGTATTTTCTGATATTTTAGAAGATAAATATACATTAGATCCTGAAAAAATAGAAGATCTGATAACGGATAAGACTTGTGCCATTCTTCCGGTTCATGTTTACGGAAATGTCTGTGATGTCGAAAAAATAGAGGCCATTGCGAAAAAACATAACCTGAAAGTTATATATGATGCTGCGCATTCATTCGGCGTATCGTACAAGGGGAAGGGGATCGGAAATTACGGAGATGCTGCTATATTCAGCTTTCATGCTACGAAAGTCTTTACTTCGATAGAAGGGGGTGCTGTGGCAGTCCGGGATAAGGAACTGGCCGATGCCATTCGTCTGCTGTCCAACTTCGGAATCAGCAAAGAGGCTGAGATTGTTTCGGTGGGGACAAATGCGAAAATGAACGAATTCGAAGCTGCTATGGGCATATGTAATCTTCGCCATTTCGAAGAAAGCATAAGGGAGAGAGAACAGCTCTGGAAGCAGTATCAGGATGAACTTTACGGAATCCCCGGTATTGTGTGCCCTGTGCGCCCTAAAGACGCTGTATATAACTATGCATATTTTCCAATCAGAGTAATAGAGGA